>JBJEWN010000198.1:0-3285 GCA_051885075.1 Bullifex sp. | reverse complement strand
ACTCCATGGCAGCCTTTTTGCTGACCCTCCTGAATTTTCCACTTGTCTGGTCCTTTAGATAAAACGTCATTTCCCGTTTTCCTCCATATTGCATAATTTCTCTTACAACAACAAATTACTCTTCATTATGGATGAAAGCAATCGCATTACTCCGGAAAGAAAGGATATCTCGCTGAGAGCTCTATGAGACCTCGTTTATGCAGTTCATGAACCCACTGGAATGTCAGGTTCATATCATTTGCAATCGCCTCCCACGTCTGATATTTGAAATATCGTTTATAGAAGATCTGGATCATCTTTTCATCGGAGAGCGACAGGACCATCTCGTTCGCCCTTTCGATATCATCCAGGTGGGATACTTTCAGCTCCTCTAGTTTCTCGGATAATTCCGTGAGCCTGATCAGCAGTTTCTCCCTTGAGTGTGGGTCCTTTGTTCCGTAGCCTCCTCCGTTTGGATCAATGACTGATCCCCGGTATTCGACCATGCTTCTTACTCTTTCAATCTGCTCGTTAAGAATTTCAATTGAAGTGCTCTTTCTTCTGATCTCGCGTAAAAATTCCTTGATAGTCATCGTATGGACCTCCCCTTGATATGCAGCAACACTTCAGCAACACATCAGCAACGGTTGCCCTAACAAAGTGTTGCTGGATAATCCTCTGTACAGCAACGATTTAAACCTATCAGCAACACTAGCAACAGAGAAAACCCTATATACTTATATATTTTTATATATTTATCAGTACTTAGTGTTTTTACATTTTGATTTTCTAAATCCTGGTGGAAAGGCAGAAAAAGTGTTGCTTCTGTTGCTGACCTGAAAATCTCCTTCATATATAAGTAGTTAACCGGCAACACTTGCTTTTTCCTTCTGTTGCTGAAGTGTTGCTTCTGTTGCTGATTACTCCCTGATATATATCCTGTAGCCTTTACCTTCGATCCTGGTCGCCTTAGTGACCAGTCCCAGTTTTCTGTTGATCTCCTTTGAAAAGGTAGTCTTTGTCATCTCCGAGTAACCGTTATCAACACAGAAAACCTTATACCTCCTGTAAACTTCATCCGTGATGTGATTAACGATTTCCGACTCGGATACTTCCTCAAGAAATGAGAGCATAGGGTTGTTCTCAGTCTCATATTCCCGGATTGCATCCGCCACCCTGTCAGAGTGTGAGAACCCTCTTTTTGCAATTACTCTCTCAAGCGCTTCAACCCCGACTCTTACCAGGTACTCCATCACCTCTTCCTCCTTCAGCTTATAGATGATGTAAGGATCATAGTCCGGGTCGGCTTCGCTGAAGACAGCATTGAAGGGAATGATCACAAGGCGCCTCAGAACTGCTCCCGTCTTATCTTTTGTGCGCGGGATGTTGTTAGCGGAAAAGAGCAGTTTCACGTATGGTGAAAAGAAGAATACATCCTGCCCCTTGTACTCGGCCTTCACACTGTTTCCTGATACGATCTTTTTGAATGTCGCAATGCTGCGCCCCTGCATGAACTCATCCGAGATATCGTCCCCGATGTTTGCAAGCTTTCCACTCATCTCGGCAACGGAAAAGCGTTCATCCAGCTCGGCAAGGTCGAGGTTTGAAACATTCTCTTCCCCGAGCACGTTCTTGACCATTTCAAGATATGTACTCTTTCCGTTTGACTTTTCACCCGTCAGGATGAATGCCTTTGACATCTCGTTGCGTCTGTAAAAGCAATAGCCTATGCATTCTTCAAGAAGGGCCCTGATCTCCTTATCGTTACAGGCCATCTGATTCAGTACCCTGTCCGCAAGGGTGGAATATGCTTCTTTCTGATAGTTCCATGGGATTTGATTCGTCACAGCGATACCCGGAGAAAAATCTATGAGTTCACCAAGCGCCATGTCATAGATACCGTTTTTGAATGCGATATACCTTGCATCGGCAACCGGGAGTTCCTTCGCGATGAGCTCGATATATTTCATAGTCTCGGTCCTTTGATTTGCTTTCAGCTTCGGAAGGTACTTCACCATTGCCGATTCGATCTCACGAAGGCCGGTGACATAGACACCGTCCCTGTAAATATGAAGCTGTCCGTTGATCCTCACGATATGTTTCTCATGAATCAGAAACTCTGCGAACTTATCATGAAGGAAGCTGTTTTTGGTCATGAACGTATTTTCAGGAAAAGCTTCATCCCGGGAGAGCGTTTCCAGTTCTTCCTCTGACAGCGGGACTTTAAAAATGTATTTGTTTATCACTTTCAGGATGTCCCTTGTCTCATCCTTTGAGAGTCCTAATGAAGTAAGCTTCAATATGTATTCATATAAGGCGGAGTTCCTCCCATCGCCTTCACCCATGTCAAAGAGGTCGATGTTCCAGCGACCTCCGGGAAGAAGGAAGGAGGGAAGCGTCTGGTATTCCTGATCCTCTTCAACGTCCCACTCGATAAAGCGTTCAGCGCCATTGAACTTCAAAACTGAATATGAGTTCTTCAGTCCCACCTTGATGTCTGCAGTAAGCCCGCAGAGCAGTCTGACGCCAGTGTGACACTGTTTGACCCGGCCTCTATTTTTAAAAAGGAAATGCCTGCCCCTCGTTGTCTGATATACCCGGCAGTCCAGCTGCAGGTCCTCAACAATATGCATAAGGACTTCGCTCTGTTCCTGGTTGTCGATATCTATTAAAATGGTGTCTTCTGCAAGGACTCCTGCATATTCATTCAACCCTTTCACTTCTTCAAGTGATAACAGCGGAGAGTCCTTAAACTTCCTTTGGTACCTTTTATTCTTTGTTGGAACGTACCCCCTGAAAAGTTCCCTGTTTTTCATCTTATTTTCTCCTTTTGCCTCTGAAGTCATCGGCTCTCTTCTGAGCCAGTTTTATGTACCAATCCTTATCAAGCCATGGAGGGACGGAGGATGAACTGATAGCTCCGCCCACCAGGCGTGAAGAACGCGGGGTTCCTTCGATTTTTTCTTTTCGTCCTGTCTTTTTATGAACTTTGAAAAGCCCCTGATCACGTGGGTCCGTGGACGCAAAACACCTGATGCACTTTTCCTTCAGGAGTTTCTCACCGTGATAAATGCCCGAGTATTTGCTGCCGATCTTTTTGACAAGCTGAAACTCTTTCAGGCTCGTACACTCGTTTATTGTCTTTTCAACTGGGATGCCGTTTACCAGGTTATCGACAACGGCCCTGTTCACGATTGCAAGGTCATAGTCGAGGGATGTGAGCTTCTTCACATATGCGCCCTTACTCTTGTATTTGCCGTTTTCATCAACGATGATGTAGTTGTTGACGTCCTTCTGGATAACTTT
>JBJEWN010000197.1:0-14659 GCA_051885075.1 Bullifex sp. | reverse complement strand
CTGGTTCCAGCCGATGACAGGCATCACAGCCGAGAAGCATGATGCTTTCATTTCCCCCGTTGACGGAGGAAAGGTCCTTCTGGAGTTCTCAGGTAAGGAGCTCATCAAGGGTGAGCCTGATGCATCATCCTTCCCCTCAGGCGGTATCAGGGCAACGTTCGAAGCCCGCGGCTACACTGCCTGGGATCCTACAAGTTATGCATTCATAAAGGATGACACACTGTGCATCCCGACTGCTTTCTGCTCATACTCAGGTGAGGTCCTCGATAAGAAGACTCCGCTCTTAAGGTCAATGGAAGCCGTAAGCGAGCAGGCCGTTAAGGTCCTTCACCTCTTCGGAAAGACAGATGTGAAGAAGGTCAACACCACGGTCGGTCCCGAGCAGGAGTACTTCCTCATTGACAAGAAGGACTATGCTAAGAGAAAGGATCTTATCTATACCGGCAGGACTCTGCTGGGTGCCCGTTCCCCCAAAGGTCAGGAGATGGAAGACCACTACTTCGGCGCCATCAGAAGCAGGGTATCCGCTTACATGAAGGACCTTGACAGGGAGCTCTGGAAGCTCGGCATCAATGCAAAGACCAGCCACAACGAGGTTGCTCCGTGTCAGCACGAGCTTGCTCCCGTATTCGGCACCACCAACATCGCAGTAGACCACAACCAGCTCACAATGGAGCTGATGAAGAAGATCGCTGACCGCCATGGATTTGCATGCCTTCTCCATGAGAAGCCCTTTGCCGGCGTGAACGGCAGCGGTAAGCACAACAACTGGTCCATCAGTACTGACACAGGCATAAACCTCCTTGAGCCTGGTGACAGTCCTAAGGATAATGCTCAGTTCCTTCTTTTCCTCGTAGCCGTCATCAAGGCCATCGATGAGTATCAGGATCTGATGAGGGTGTCCGTTGCAAGCGCAGGCAACGACCACCGTCTCGGAGCCAACGAAGCACCTCCTGCAATCGTTTCGATGTTCCTGGGCGACGAGCTCACCGAGATCCTCGAGGGTCTCGTAAGCGGTAAGGCAGTGAACGGAAAGGGCAAGGTGCAGATGGAGCTTGGCGTTCATGTACTTCCCGCGTTCCCCAAGGATACGACGGACAGAAACAGAACGAGCCCGTTTGCATTCACAGGCAACAAGTTCGAGTTCAGGATGCTCGGATCATCATTCTCAGTTGCTGGTCCGAATATCGTCCTCAACACCATCGTTGCAAAAGAGCTCAAAGGCTTCTATGAAGTCCTGAAGGATGCCGATGATCTCAACGGTGCGGTGACTGAACTTGTGAAGAAGACCTATGCGGAGCATAAGAGAATTGTCTTCAACGGCAACAACTACGCTCCCGAGTGGGTTACCGAAGCGGAGAAGAGAGGGCTCCTCAACCTCAAGAGCTCTCCCGATGCCTATGACACCTTCATTGCCCCGAAGAACATCGAGCTCTTCAGTGAGTTCGGAATCTTCAACTCCGTTGAGATGCATTCCCGCTACGAGATCCTCAATGAGGAGTATTCAAAGACCATCCATATCGAGGCCACAACCCTCATCGACATGGTCAACAGGCAGGTACTGCCCGCATGCGTGAAGTTTGCAGGTGAAGTTGCATCCTCCGTTGCCGCTAAGAAGAGCGTCATCCCGACACTTGAGTGCAAGAGCGAGACGGCTCTCGTCACGGAGGTAACGGCCCTCATCGATAAGCTTGAAGCCGCAGTTACGGAGCTTGAGAAGGCAGTAGCCCTCTCCTCTGATTACACAGGAAGTGATCTGGCTCACTACACCAGAAATGCGATCATCCCGGCCATGGACGGCGTGAGGGTTGTCGCAGACAGTCTCGAATTGATCGTAGATCAGAAGGATTGGCCATATCCTACATACGGTGAAATGCTGTTCTACGTTTGATTATAATAATCTACCTTCCCTGAGGGTGCCTGGAAACGGGCCCCTCTTTTTTGCATATGTGGTATAATACGGGACATGGAATCTCTGAAAACACTTGAAGATGCTGCCGCAAGGGAGTGGAAGAAGAACAAAAGCACCGTCATGTACCTAAAAACCATGGTTGACGGGGAAACCGTCGATGAAGCTTTCCATGAACTTCATCAGGAATTTTTTAAAAATCATGATTGCTCATCATGCAGGAACTGCTGCAGGAAGTTTAAAGGAGTATTTTCCCAAAACGAACTTGAAAAGGCCGCGGCTGATCTGAAGCTGGCACCTGATGAGTTCATGAAAAAATATCTGGAAGATGAGTCAACCGCAAAGGGGCTTCCCTGTGCACTGCTCGGGAAAAACGGATGCATCCTCTCTGAAGAAGCACGTCCTGAAGACTGCCGTGATTTTCCATACACCTCGGGGGATGATATGGTGGACAGACTGAATAACGTGCTTGAGCTTACTTCCGTCTGTCCTCCGGTACTTGAAATGTTCCGCCATGTGAGAAGCACGGTCAGAAGGATTGAGGCAACAAAGGAGTAAGGGCCACATCGGAACTGACATGGCCCATTATTATACATCATCCTAAGTTCCGCTAAAAAGTAGAACCATACTATTCAATAACCTGTCAGATAACCGGAAACCCCATCAATTGTAAGAACTTTTGATGGGTTTTGTCATGTTTCTGTATACAAACCTTCCATAATGAAGTATCCTATATATGGTTCTACTTAATACTATATATTCAGCTTCACGAGGTTTTGGAACATGGCATTCATAAAGGCGCAGAAACTTGTGTTTTCCGATGACGGAAAGGTTATCTCCGGCTCTGCCGCTATAGTCGATACGGTATATGACTCCAGCGTTAAGGGAAGATCCCGTCATAAAGTAAGGGAGAAGCTGGGAAAGGTCATAACCATTTCCGCAGACAGGAAAAGCGGTATATTCCTCTCACCCACCAGAGGCCTTGTTGAATATGACAGTTCAAAGGATCTGTTTCTGGATGTCAATAAGGATGATGAAAGGATATCAGGCCTGGGCCTGTTTCCGGGACCTGAAATACACACAGAGTTCGGGGATTCATTCCTTGTACTCTCGTTTATGAAAAAGACGGGTATCACGGGGCTCCTGAGAAGCGTTTTTACGAAGGAAGAGGACTTTCAGAGGGTTCTGGCCCATATATGCCATACAGTCATGAAGGACGGTTCACACATATCATGTGATGACTTTGTGGCAAAATCCTTCCTGTCCCATTTGGTGCGGGATATACCGCTTCAGTCCCTTTACAGTGATACGAAGTACTTCACGGATATGGGAAGTGACGGAAGGAAGGTGACGCTGATGAAAGAGTATGTGGAAATGGAGAAGAGCATGAACGGTGAGTTCGGAAGCTGCTGCTATGTGGACTCCACTCCGCTTCCGAATGATATAGACATACCCATTTCTGCTCTTTGCTCCCATGGGACGGGAGGATGTGAGATGCAGGCCAGAATGGCTGTCTGTCTGGATGCCCGGTCAGGACTTCCCGTATGGTATTCATTGTTTTCAGGCAATATCATCGACATGAACACACTCATGGATGAACTTGAGGATGCGGAGACAAGTGTCGGGGTAACTGTTGACGATCTTGTACTTGATGCCGGTTACATATCCAGGGAGCTGATACAGGCATACAGCAAAACGGGAGAGGATGAGGAGACGGTCACATTCACGGGGAGGATGCCTGCCAGGAAGGGATTTCCTTTCAAGACCCTTTACCACAGATGCGGACAGTCCATACATCAGGCCAAGTATTTCTTTGACAGGGAAGGCCATACTTACTTCGGAAGGAAGTTTTCCCAGACGCTCTTCGAGAGGAACGTGTTCCTCTATGTCTACATAGACCGGGACAGGGCACTTGCCCTTGGAAGGAACTACAGGCTGAACAACAGGGAAGCGTATCAGAAGCTTACTGACAGTGAGAAGAACTGGGCCGATGTTAAGAACGGATACTTCGTACTTGTCTCCAACATCGACTCAACTCCTGCAGAGACGCTTGACAGATATCTCGGAAGGATGGACATAGAATCCTTCTTCAAGACAGGCAAGGAGTATCTTTCCCTGCTTCCGCTTTCAAAGTGGACGAAGGAGACAATAAGCGGAAAGCTTCTTAATGACATGATATCCACAATCCTTTACCTGAAGATAAGGAGTGCCCTGTCCGGTACCGGAATAACGATGTCAAAGCTCTTAGGCAAGGCTTCCTCCCTGATGTGCAGGAAGAAGGATGACGGGACAGTTATTGTTGAGACTCCGAGCAGGCAGGTTAAGGAGATCTTCAAGACAGCAGGAGTGAAGATCCCGACTTCGTTCAGACTTGAGGATTTCGAGGCTGATTATCTCTTGAAGCCGATACCCAAACAGCAGAAGTAGAATATGGTTCTACTTTTGCTGTTATTTTAGGATTATTTAAGTGTCAGGAATGCTTTGTAGCAGTTATAAGCGCTTTCCACATCGAATGCGCTTGTGATCTCCCAGGGAGCGTGCATTGAAAGCACTGCCACACCGCAGTCGATCACTTCCATTCCGTAGTAAGCTGCGAACTTCGCGATCGTTCCGCCGCCTCCTACATCCACTCTTGCCATCTCAGCCATCTGGAATGTAACGTTGTTATCATCCATGACCTTCCTGAGTTTTGCGATGAATTCAGGGTTCGCATCACTTGCACCGGACTTACCTCTGGAACCTGTGTACTTGTTGAATACGACACCTCCGGCAAGAACAGATGAATTCTGCTTGTCATAGAGCTCAGTGTGCAGCGGGTCATAAGCTGAGTTAACATCGCTTGAAAGCATGTATGAGTTTCTCAGTGTCCTTCTGAGTGAAAGGTCACTGGTCTTTCCAAGAAGCGCGAGTACTTCGGAAAGGATGTTCGGCAGAAGTGCGCTGTCCATTCCCGTTGATCCCGTGGATCCGATCTCTTCCTTGTCCACCAGCAGGCAGCACAGGGTTCTTGCGGGAACATCCTCCACCTCAAGCAGTGCCTGAAGGGAAGTGTAGGAACACACTCTGTCATCCTGGCCATAGCCGAGGATCATGGAGCGGTCGAAACCGAGCATTCTGGCCTTGCCTGCGGGAACGACTTCAAGCTCTGCGGAGAGAAAATCATCCTCATCAATGTCATAGCGCTCCTTAATGAGCTCCATGACCGCATTCTTTCCGGCATCCTTATCCTCACTTCCTTTCGGCGTGAGACCTGCCACGAGATCAAGATCCTCACCGGGGAAGAACTCAGATGCGGTCTTCTTCATCTGGTCCTGTGCAATATGGGGAAGGATGTCTGAGATGCACAGTGCCGTATCTTCCTCATCCTCACCTATGTTCACGAGCGCACATGTTCCATCCTTCCTGAAAACGACACCGTGAAGGGCAAGCGGATGTGCAACCCACTGATACTTCTTGATGCCACCGTAGTAGTGGGTGTTGAGATATACGATGCCGTCCTTCTCGTAAAGCGGCTTCATCTTGAGATCGAGCCTTGGAGAGTCAATGTGAGCCCCAAGGATGTTCATGCCCTTTTCGATGTCTTCCGATCCGATGTGGAAGAGGGCGACCGACTTGTCCCTGTTCACATGATATACTTTATCACCGGGTTGCAGTTCACTGACCGTGCAAAGCTCCTTATAGCCTTTATCGACTGCAGCCTTAACTGTCTGGGCAACACATTCCCTTTCGGTCTTACCGCCATCAAGGAAGTCCCTGTAACCCTGAATGAGTGTTTCGTTCATAAGAAATAATCCTCCGTTCATTGAATACTATGCGATTTGTGAGTATTGAGGAAGGGCAGAAACTAAATATAACTGACAGGAAGTGCCAGCAGATTCTCCATCAGATATGTCTTTTTATCAATCAGGCACAGGATGATTCCCATACCCCTTTTCTTATCTGTAATTTTATCAAGTACGGTATTGGTCGCTCCCATGGCTGCTTTAGGATTTCCCGTCATTTTGATTTCAACAGGATAAAGCACTCCATCCTCTTCGATGATCAGATCTATTTCATTTTCTGCTGAAGTGCTTCTGTCCTTTCCTCGGTAATAATAAATATTGAAACGGTAATCCTTGCCCCCGTTTGAATAGGATTTCAGGATTTCCGACACGACGAATGTTTCAAACATGTTTCCCGCAACTGCGGAATTCTTCAGTGCATCTGCCGTAAGCCATCTGGTCAGATAGCATGCCAGCCCGGTATCCCTGAAATATATTTTCGGGGTCTTGATGGCCCTCTTCAATGCACTGGTACTGTATGGCTGCAGCAGATACACAATACCCGTTCTTTCGAGTATGGAAATCCATTTCTTTATGGTTGGCTCACTTACCCCAATGTCACTTGCAATGTTTGCACAGTTCAGCATTTCACCGGTCCTTGCCGCCACGGCAGTGAGGAACTTGGTGAATGTGATGCTGTCTGCGGAAACCAGGTCATTTATATCCCTCTCCAGATAAGTGGATACATAAGACGAATAAAAGTCCTGCCAGTCCCTTTGCGTATCATACAGTTCCGGATAGAAACCTTTATGGATGGTTTCCCAGATATCACTATAGGCGATAAGCTCCTTTTCTCTTTCCGTTATGTATTCAGCAGTCGGCACGAAATGTTTATTGAACTTAATGTGATTTATCTCCCGCAGCGATAATCCGCATAATTCCTGCACGGATACTCTTCCTGCAAGAGACTCACTGACACCTTTCATCAGTTCCAGTTTCTGCGACCCTGAAAGTATGAACTGGCCTCTTTTGCCGGAGTCATCAACCATTATCTTTATCTCTTCAGGAATTGAAGCCTCTTTCTGAACTTCGTCAATGAAAAGAGGGCAGGGATTGTTAAGGAAGAAGAGTTTAGGTTCTTCCCTTGCCTGCAGTCTTGTCAGTCTGTCATCAAAGTTTGCCCTGTTATATCCGGGGAACTCGTGTCTGAGAAGAGTGGATTTTCCAACCTGTCTGGCCCCTGTCAGCAGTGTGCATCTGCTGTTTTCCACCCTGTTTTTCAATAGTCCGGAAATAGCTCTTTCGATATATGCCATAACAGTAATCTCCGACTAATCTAAAGTCTTATTTTATTATAGTCGAAATATAGAGGTTTTCAAGGACATCCTTTCAAGTAGTCTGCAGGTATGGAAAATAGTTCCGGCGACCTGTTCAGCCGCCGGTATCGAGATTATCTGTTCTGTGGCATCCTTGAAGGATCGAAGCCTTCAGGTGGTGTCATGGTATTGGGATCGAAGCCTTCTGGAGGTGCCATTCTGAAGCCATCACGACCGCCTTTCATGTCAAAGCCTTCGGGATGTGGCATCATTCCGCCTCTGCCCATCATGTCCTGAGAATTTCCCGTGATGTTTGATGTGACTTCGATTGTCTTCTCAGTTCCTGAAACGGAGGATGCCCTGATGAGACCATTGAAGGTTTCTCTTCCCTTTATTTCGGCATCGGTTACGAAGGTGTAGGTTTTGCCTTTTGTGATCTCATCTGAAGAGATCAGGACTGCGCTGGCACTGGAGTGACCTTCCGGGACAGTGTAGGCGATGATTGTTTTACCAGAGCTGTCCTTAAGTGCGAAGGACTGTCCTGTGATATTTTCAAGTATGGTGCATCCCGTGGTCTCATCTGATTCCGGTGCGTTGTTGTTTCCGCCGGATACGGCTATGACTGTTCCGCCTGTGTAGGTGAAGTTGCCGCTGAAGTCACAGTCAATTCCTGTTTCCGGAGCATTGGAACCGAGTGCTATAAGTGTTCCGCCGTTGATCCTGATCTTTCCGTTGGAGTCAACTGCATCGGCATTCCTGCTCTGGCAGAAGACCATTCCTCCGTTTATCTCGATAAGAGATCCTGCATTTAATGCATCATCAGATGTGGAAACCTGGATGAGTCCTCCGTTTATGATGAGGTTGTTTTTTGCCTCGATGCCTTCAGGGGAAAGCGATTCCTCATCACTTACCTCATAGATCGTGCCTGATGTCGTGATCGTTACGACACCGTTGTTGATGTAAAGGGATGGATCCGGGTCATCATCGGTTGTCTCGGTCGTTGCATCCTCCGCAAGCTTCCACCCTGCGGTTATTCCTTTGTCCACGCTTTCAATCGTGAGACGACCTCCGTTGATGACGAGTTTTCCGCTTTCGCGTTCCTCGGTTCCGTTAACCTTGATGCCTTTGTTTTCTGAACCATAGGTATCATTTGTTGCGTAAATCGTGACATTGCCTCCGTCCTGGATGTAATGGGTATCGACGGATATTGCATTGCCTTCTGAATTCTTCGTTGTTGTCACCGTAATGTTACCGGAAAGGATTCTGAGTACACCGTCAATCTTGAATCCATGCTTTTTGTTTGCTGTGAGATTCAGTTCCCCGTCACCCATGATGATCAGGTCGGATGATGCGGTAATTGCACCCTTCTTTCCATTATCGGCAGTGTCCGAAAGAGTGAAGTTCCCATCCAGGTTCAAAAAGCACTTTCCGTCACCCTTTAATATCAGGGCAGGAGTGTCTGTGGCACTGACATTCACATCCGAGACAGTGATCATGTACGGAACATCGCCTGATATGGTTATTGAAGTCAGGTCCTCACCCGTGATGATGTAGTTGTATGAGACGCCGTCATCATTCGTGATCTTCACGACTCCGTCCTTTCCTGTCACTGTCTTATCAGTGAAGGCGTATGATGAAGGAAGGTCTGCTTCATTGTATAGAGTGAACTCATTGTCAGGGGAAGAAACGCTTTCAAGAAAGGGTGCTTCGTCAACTGACGAAGAGAATGTGACGGCAGAGTTCTCCGCCACATTGCCGAAGCCCATCTTACCGCCTTCAATTTTCATGGCAGGGGGTGATGCTACCATGTCTGCAGGGGTAACGGGAGTGGTAAGGGCTGTTGTGTCGGGTTCTTCACTCTGTGTGGAGTTACAGGAAGTGAGCGCTATGAGTAATATCATAAGTGCAGGTATCAGTTTTCTGGTCATGGCATTTATCCTTTTGCATGCAATATGATACTGTTTACGGCTTAGCGCAATTGTCTGCTTTTCAAATCCATTAAATCAACAAAAAACGAATTTGTAAAAAACACATTTGATGCCGGTCCTGTATTTCTATGGTAGGATAAAGCCATGGGAGACATTAACAGAGACAGGACAGGGATAATGAAGGCGTTTGCCGATCCCACACGGCTCAGGATAATTGAGATACTTAAGGAAGGTGAGAAGTGTGTCTGCGTTCTTACCGAAAAACTCGGCATGCCTCAGTCCACGCTTTCCTATCACATGAAGATTCTTCAGGATGCGGGTGTGGTTGAGAGGACGGAAGTTGGAAAGTGGAGCCACTATCAGCTGAGTGCTGATGGGAGGAAACAGGCAATTGATATTCTTCAGGACATACTCTTCTGATAAAAAACTCTCTTGATGATGCTTTTTTAACAAAAAGGGTCTATAATTTTTCATAATGAAAAAACAAAGAGTGAAAATACATACCGTACCCCTTAAGAAACAGATCAAGGATCACAAAGGTCTGTTTGCGGTTTATCTCCTGCTGAGACTGTCAGTAATCCTGATTCTGGTTGCACAGGCATTCAACCGGGACTGGGAAAGCGTGTTCTTCTGTGCCCTGGCCCTTTTCCTGATGATGATCCCGTCATTCATTGAGAACAACTGGCACATAGACATACCTGATACGCTTGAGATAATAGTCATCGTGTTCATCTATGCCGCTGAGATACTGGGAGAACTGAGGGCGTTCTACATCAATGTTCCTTTCTGGGATACGATGCTGCATACAATTACCGGTTTTCTGGCAGCAGCAGTGGGATTTTCACTGTGTGACATCTTCAACAGGAATGAGAACATAAAGTTTGATCTCTCCCCGTTCTTCCTGGCATTTGTCGCATTCTGTTTCTCAATGACGGTAGGAGTCCTCTGGGAGTTCTTTGAATTCGGTATGGACTTTTTCACCGGTTCAGACATGCAGAAGGACACCATAGTCCATGCAATTCACACCACAATGCTTGACCCCACAAAGACAAACAGGGTAGTGCACATCACTGGAATAACCGATGTTATCCTTTCAGACGGTACTTCCTTAGGTCTTGGAGGTTATCTTGATATCGGTATCATCGATACGATGAAGGACCTATTCGTCAATTTCATCGGCGCGGTCGTTTTCTCTTTCATCGGTTACTTCTACGTCAAGAGCCGCGGAGAGGGGCGTTTCGCACGCCGCTTCATCCCGACGATGAAGTTTGATGAACTGAAGGACGCGGAGGAAAGAAAGGAAAAGAAGGAGGAGAAGAGGAAATGAAGGTCGGAATAATCGGATGCGGTCGCATCGCAGCCACCATGGCTGACACCATTAACCACACTGAGGGTTTTGAGCTTTATGCCGTCAGTGCAAGGGAACTGGAAAGGGCTGAGGCTTTTAAGGAAAAGTTCGGCGCTACTGCCGCATACGGTTCATATGATGAGCTCGTAAGTGATGATGAAGTGGAACTCGTTTACATCGCAACTCCCCACTCACACCATAAGGATCACATGCTCCTTTGCATTGAGCACGGTAAGAACATCCTATGCGAGAAAGCTTTCACCGTAAATGAAGCGGAAGCTGCTGAGGTCTTTGAGAAGGCAAAGGAGAAGGGCGTTTACATAGGTGAAGCGATCTGGACAAGATACATGCCGGTGAGGAAGATGATCAATGACATCATTTCATCAGGGCGCATCGGCAAGGTTACTTCCGTGACTGCGAACCTCGGATATAAGATCAGTGACAAGGAAAGGATAATTGATCCTGCACTTGGCGGCGGTGCGCTTCTTGATATCGGTGTCTATCCCCTTAACTATGCCCTGATGGCAAGGGAAGGTCTTGCGGTCACATCGATGGCAGGACTGTGCACGAAGGCAGAAACAGGTGTCGATTTAAAGAACTCAATGTGCCTCAACTTTGAGGACGGCTCACAGGCTGTGCTCTTTTCCGATGCAACCACTGTTTCCGACAGAAGGGGACTTATCTACGGAACCGAAGGTTCGATTCTGGTTGAGAACGTCAACAATCCTTCAGGCATAACCATCTATGGTCCTTCAAGGGAAATGGATCCTGTTGAGGTAATTGACATAGTACCTGTTTACAACGGTTATGAGTATGAGCTCATTGAAGCAAAAAGGTGCATTGAGGCAGGTCTCACTGAGACACCGGCGATGCCCCACAGGGAAACACTCAGGGTGATGAGGCTTATGGACGGCTTCAGGAAAGCCTGGGATGTTAAGCTTGGTAATGAATGACTTTTCGGGGAGATGATTTCTCCCCTTTTTTTATCTCTTCCTTTCCATCACCGTCAGGCACTGACGAACTTTGACGGTGAAAGTGTCAGGTGCCTGGGAGACGGTGAAGTCCTCATGCTTTGAGCATCCTTTGCAAGGGAGACCTAGGGCATCGTGTCTGTAGCAGGTCCGGGAGATGAAGAATGGCGGTTCATAGTCCGTTACTGTAGGTTTCCAGGGCCATGCCGAGTATTCATCACGCTCAAACCAGAGATAGCCTCCGATGAGAGAGGGGATCTCCCTCTTCAGCACGGATGCAGTGAAGCGGTTGGGGACATAGAACCAGATGTCGGCAAAGTAATCATATTCAGTATGGGCTTTTGCGAATCTTATCTGTCCTATGTTGTTGAGCCCGATTGTTACATTTGTCTTTCCTTTTATGCTTTCAAGTGCCTCCGCGTATGTCTTCTCTTCATTGAACGTCACGGGCGGAAGAGTGATGTAAGTCCTTCCGTTCAGTTCTTTTGGCTCAGCAGACCAGGGAAGGTCTCCTGAGAGAAGGTGACGTGGAGGCAGGATGAAGCCTTCATTGCTTTCAGCGGGCTGAGGTATAACTGTTTTTTCAGGTTTGACAGTGTCCAGTTCCTGATAGAAACTCCTTCTTAAGTCCTTGAGAAATGATGGTGGAATGAATGGGTACTTCAGTGATGAACTGTTCCTGTAATTAAGGTTTTTCAGCGTGTACTTCGAAGTTCCTGATTCCGAAAATGTCTTCTTCAGCAGTTCTTGTATGTCCTTCGGAGTCTTTGATTCCTCCATTGCCATTTCTTTTGATACTTTTTTCCCAAGAGCTTCCGCAGTCATTTCACTGTCAGTGAGTGTCACTGTTATGTCCACGGACTTTCTGTAAAGCGGGATGCTCGAACTCTGTGTTTTCTCCCTTCTGGTGGAATCGGAGATCTTCCATATTTCCTTTCCCAAAAGACGATCCGGTGTGTCAATCCTGAGTCTTAATGTGTTTTTTGTTCCGGCTCTGACATTAGCTGAGAACTTTACTGCTTCCGGAAGACCGGATGTGTTTTCGATGAAGTACTGAAGCCCGTCATGATCTTCGACGGGGACTTCTGTCCTTATGATCCTGTCCCTGCCGTACTCTTCCTCAACTTTTCCGACGAAAAGTCCCATGTGACCGGGGTATCCTCCCGAGAGGAGGGACGGACGGTCTGCCTTATAGGAGAAGTATCCGTCACTGCTTTTCCTGAGGAAGGTTGTCCTGACGGCATCTTCCTCTTCAAGCGTGGCCCTGCCTTTATCGAGGATGGAACGGTAGTATTCAGTAACGGCGGCAACGTATTCAGGTGCCTTAAGGCGTCCTTCAACCTTTGCACTGTCTATACCCATGTCATTGAGTACTTTAAGTTTTTCTCCTGCCATCATGTCTTCCATGCTGAAGAAGTAACCCTTTTCACCCGTCTTTTCATCAGTAAACCAGGAGCGGCAGATCTGAGCGCATTCACCTCCGTTTGCAGAGCGGGAACATTTGATGGCTGAGGCTGAGCACAGTCCTGAAAAACCGTAGCAGAGTGCACCGTGGATGAATACTTTCAGTTCGATGTCAGGGCATTCCTTCCTGATCTTCTCAATTTCCTTAAGTGTAAGTTCCCTTGAAAGCACGACGCGTTCAAAGCCCAGGTCCTGAAGGGCCTTCACTCCGTCGGATGTGTGCACTGCAAGCTGGGTGGAACCATGGAGTGGCAGTGAAGGGTAGTGGCGTCTGATGATATCGGCAATTCCCAGATCCTGGATTATTATCCCGTCTGTTCCGTAAAACGCAACTTCGTCGAGAAGGTCGGTTACTTTTGTTACCGACGCATCATCTATCAGCGTGTTTATCGTGATGTATGTCTTCTTCCCGTTATCAAGGGAATATCTTCTTATCTTTGAAAGGTCTTCAAAGGAAAAATTAACTGCACCCTTACGTGCGGAGAACTCCTTAAGACCGAAGTATACCGCATCAGCTCCGTGGACAAATGCGGTGAGTGCAGTTTCGAGACTGCCTGCGGGAAGTGCCAGTTCTATCATGCGATGATGATAACAGATTGATGCGTGTAATAAAACACCTGAGCGGTTGGCTCAGGTGGTGATGTGTTAAAGTGTATTTGCGGCTCTCAGGCACTCTTCCTGACTGTTCACCATCTTTGACAGTGACTGTATCTTCCTATACCTTCCGTCAGGTGAGAGACGACGTCCCTTGACATTGTCGTTCTCGATCGTGGTGAGGATCGAAAGAATCCTCTTTTTAACATTTTTATCGAGTACCGGAACTGCTATCTCGACACGCTTTTCAAGGTTTCTCGTCATCATATCCGCAGATGCGATATAAACCCTTTCCTCTCCTTCACGTCCGAAGGAGTAGATCCTGGAGTGTTCAAGGAAGCGTCCCACGATGCTGAGAACAGTAATGTTTTCGGTCTCGCCGGGAACACCGGGAAGGAGGCAGCATATGCCCCTTACGACGAGGGATACTTTCACTCCTGCTTTTCCGGCTTCAACAAGCTTATTGATGCAGTCCAGGTCGGTGAGGGAGTTGAACTTTGCCCTGATGACTCCGTCCTTTCCTTTTGCGATCTCGCGGTCGATTTCGGCAATGAGACCGGACTTCAGCGTGTGGGGTGCAACGAGCAGGCGTGAGTATTCATGTTCGAGATTCAGCACGGCAAGGTTACGGAAGAAGTCTGCGCCGTCCCGTCCGATCCCGTCATCTGCAGTGATGATGTTGAGATCGGTGTACTGCTTTGCAGTTCCTTCGTTGTAATTGCCTGTCCCGATGTGAGTGATGTAGCTGATGTTTCCATCCTCTTCCAGCGTTATCGAGATTATCTTGGAGTGTACCTTGTAGTCATCGATACCGTAGAATACGGTACAGCCCGCATCCTGCAGCACTTCCGCATTGTCGAGGTTGTTTTCCTCGTCAAAGCGGGCACAGAGTTCCATTACCGCAACCACTTCCTTACCGTTTTCGCGGGCTCTCAGAAGGGCTGAGATGATCTTGGAATTCTTTGCCAGGCGGTAGATTGTGATCTTTATCGAAGTCACGCGTTCATCATCGGCTGCCTGATTGAGAAGCTTTATGAGTACATCCATGCTCTGGTAAGGGTATGCAAGGAAGATGTCCTTCCTTTTCACTTCGCTTATCAGGTCGGAAGTCTTTGCAAGCTGGGGTGGAATTACGGGGCGTGCCGCAGGGAACCTCAGGTCGGCAAGAGTCTCGTAATCGAAGTAATCGGAAAGGGAGAAGAGGAATTTGTAGTCAAAGTGGTCGGGAACGACGAATGATGCGCTCTTCCTGACTTCCAGATGTCCCCTGATGAAGGCTGCAAGTTCGTCCCCCGGGGCACAGCTGGTCTCAAGCCTTATTACGTCCCCACGGGTCCTTCCTTCCACTTTGGTCTGGGTGAGGCGTGA
>JBJEWN010000196.1:0-3298 GCA_051885075.1 Bullifex sp. | reverse complement strand
AAAAGAGTACCAGGGCGGGTGCCATGAAAATCCAGTAGTACCAGTCCCTGGGCTTCTTAACACGGAGTGTGTTATCTCTCATTTATTCCCTCCAAAAGAAGAGCCCTCCTCAGGGGAAGGCTCTTATCAGTCAATTGACTTATCAGTTGATTCCCTGACCTGTCACGGGGTTGAATGACATTGTTGCCGTCTTCCAGCTCTTGTTCATCTCCGAAACGGCACTGTCAACACTTCTCTGTCCGAGCAGTACTTCAACGGTTGTCTTGTAGGTGAAGTTCCTGAAATCAGGAGGAAGTTCGTTGACGCCTGCCTTGCTGTTCCACATCGGGCTGAGGCTGTCTGCCTGACCAAGTGCCTCGATGACCTCTGCGAGGTAAACGTTGTCACTGAGATCGGGAGCGTTCTTCGTTACGGGTGTTGCTGAGAGAGCCTTGCAGTATACGAGGTAGTTCTCAGGCTGATAGAAGAACTTCAGGAATTCGATGGCAACTTCCCACTTTGCGCTGTCCTTCTGACACTCTGAGGAAACCGCGAGACCGGAAATACCGCTGCCGCCGACCATTCTGAGCTTACCGTCCGGGCTTGCAACAGGGAACCATCCCATCTGGAAGGAAGGATCAGCCGCAATTACCTGGCTGAACATGTGTGTGCCTGAGTACATCATCGCAGCCATGTCGTTGACGAGGAATGTCGTAAGCTGTGCATCGGGTGTGCTTGCCCAGCCCTTCTGGGCATAGCTCATGATCTGGGACATCTCTGCAAATACTGCCTTCACGCTGTCGTCGGCAAAGTTCTTCGAACCGTCATAGCAGTGAGCGATGAAGTCCTTATCCTTACTGATGACCTGGTCATCCCATACTTTGTTGAATAAGAAACCCATGTGCCAGAGATCACCGCCGCCTACCACGAGGGGAGACATCTTTCCATCAGCCTTGATCTTCTCACATACAGCGATGAACTCATCATATGTCTTAGGCTCGGTAAGGCCAAGTTTGTCAAAGTAAGCCTTGTTGTAGATTATACCCATGGTGTTCTCACCTGCGAGGGCAACGGTGTAGATGTTACCGTCGTCGAGGACCATCGGGGAGAGAAAGAGATCGGTAAGTTCTGCCGGAAGAGGAGCAAGCTTTCCTGCCCTTACGTACATTGCTGCCTCACCTCTCATCTCGACGATGTCTGGGAACTCGCCGACGCTGTCCTTTGTCTTGACGAACTCTGAATAGTTACCGCCGTTACCGGGCTGGATGGTAACCGTCATACCGGGGTGGGTTGAATTGAACCTGTTTACGATTTCGTTGAAGCTTTTCTTTGCACCTTCATCACCGTCTGCGAAAACCAGTGTGATTTCAGTACCCTTGTCCTGTGCCTTGACGGCACTTCCGCTCTCGCTTCCGCCCTGGGCGAAGAGAGAGAAACTGATCAATGCAATGAGCATGACTGTCAGTATTTTTTTCATTTGATTTCTCCTTTTCTTAATCGATGATTCAATTCTCACACCGGATTTTTTACTTCACAATAGCGCCTTTTTTTGATGAATGTAGGCTTTTTTAAGATTCTCATATCTGAATGAAAAGACATCCGAGTAAAGGCCCCTGCCCGTGAGATCCTGACAGCATATGGCGATCACGGATCCTGTGAACCACCCGTCAAAACATGCTTCATCACTCATGAAACTCCCGTCAATACAGGACTTTATTTCAACGGCATCCCTGTTTCCGACCTTATATGAGAAAGTAAGGCAGAAATTATCTGCAGACACATGGAGAGTCACTTTTTCCCCGGAAGGAACGGATATGTAAGGCGTGAGATATTCATATTTCCTGTTTTCAGCTTTTAAAAGCGTGATGCACTTTCCCTCATCCTCATCATGAGTGACGTGAAGATAGAGATAGTTGTCCGTATCATACATCACGGCAAGTCCCGCCATCTGTTTGAAACATTCCGGTTCGAATGAAAGTGTCACTTCCGCGGTAAAATCCATTTCCTCAATGCGTCTTGCGATCAGGGTCTGGGAAAAGAAACTGGATAGGCCCGAGCGCCCGTACATTCTCAGCACCTTCTCATCCGGAAGATACTTCATGTAGTGCTCCGTCATGGGAATGCGGAGGCTCTGCCAGGAGTGATCCATAGTGGAAAAATCAGTTTCGTAGACATCACATTCCGTTTTCTCACCATCAATCGGCACTTCAGCAGGAGGCAGGACTCCCCCGTCCACTCGGGGCCACCCGTCAGATCCCCAGAGGATGCGGACGATTGCGGTTTCACGCCCGAGCGGATAGCGCCTCTGGGATGGGAAGCGGGGATGATTCAGAACACGGGATTCCCCTTCAGGATTGTACCTCCCTGAAGGCCGTGCCGTGATATGAACCATGTACCAATCCCCGGAAGGAGTATTTACCAATGATCCGTGCCCCGACTTCTGAAGTGGGTAATCAGGGTGATGCCTGGATGTGAGGATCGACCACGCTTCCCCTTCACTCCTTTCTGCATATGCAGGACGGTGCATTTCATAGGGACCGAAAACGTTCCGGCTCCTCAGAACCGTTTCCCCATGACCTTCCCCTGTTCCCGTGTCGGCGGCAAAGAGATAGTACCACCCGTCCTTTTTAAGAATATGGGGACCTTCTAGGAAGATTTCGGAAGAGGCATAGATCTCGACCGATTCCCCGATCCGCTGAAACGTCACGGGATCAAGTTCCTCAATGATGAGACGTCCCTGATACTTCTTAGGTACCCTGTGGTCAGTAACCATTGAGATGAGATACTTTTTCCCGTCATCATCGTGAAAGAGCGAGGGGTCGAAACCGAAGCCGTCGATCCTGACCGGATCGGACCAGGGACCGTCTATGGATGATGAAGTAACTATGTAGTTCTCAGTATCATACATATTGACGTAATACGACTTCACAACCGTGTAGCACAGATAGAATGTTCCCTTATCATAGGTAAGGCACGGAGCCCAGATGCCCTGTGTGATGCCAACTCCCCTTAAGTCAAGTTTTTCAGGATCGGTGAGTATGTACCCGTGATCACTCCAGTTTATAAGATCACGGGAGTGCGATATCTTCACTCCCGGCCACCACTCAAAGGTGGATGTCGCTATGTAGTAATCCTCACCCACCCTTATGATCGTGGGATCGGGGTGGAAGCCCCTTAAAATGGGATTTGATGCCTTGCTCATATATCCTCCGTATCTTTTTCGATTAAACCATCCCATGTGCGGGAGTTCAATCAGATGTTAAAAAACACGAAGAGATGCTAAAAAACGCGCAGTTGCACCCTACACCCCGTGAAATGG
>JBJEWN010000195.1:0-3304 GCA_051885075.1 Bullifex sp. | reverse complement strand
AGCAGGCGTGCGTTTTCAGTGAAGCCGGAAAGCAGTACTGCCGCAGGAACATTGCTTATTACCTGGCAGGTCATCACCGGGGTGATGAGAGGTGAAGAGTCAATCAGTCTGCCGAAAAAACTCCTGATGCTTTCATTTGCAGCCAGATTGCCGCTGAAGACAAAGAAACAGACAAATGTCAGCATCAGAACGTAATCGGCGTTTTTCAGGAAATCCCGGAGGAAAAGGATGAAAACCGCCAGCGAGACGAAAAAGAGCACTGCGTCCGGAATGAGACCGAAAACGGAAAACAGTGCAAATGCGAGGAGGCAAAGGAACAGTGAGCCTTTCCTGACATCCGCGCATACTTCATCACCTTCTGCAGTCACGGTACGGGATGGGAAGAAAAACAAAGCTGTGCCAATGAGCATGAAAAGACTCAGTACGGAATAAGGCAGTACGGAAGGAAAGAAATCACCTGCGGCAAGGCCGTAATAGGAGAACAGATACAGGTTCTGGGGATTTCCCACAGGGAGCATCATGCTGCCCAGGTTTGCGGCGGCTGTCTGAAGGGTTACCAGCATGACCCGTTCCCTTACGCTCATTATACCTCTGACCAGTGCCAGGGTGAACGGAATGAACATGATGAGCGCAACGTCATTGGTGACGAGGGCAGAGGAGAAGAACGGAAGGAGTACCAGAAACAGTGCAAGAAGCCGTATGTTTCCCGCACTCCTGACAAGACATGATCCCAGTGCATGGAAAAGTCCTGAGCTTTCCAGGCCGTATGAAATACCCATCAGGGAAAAGAGAGTCATGAGCACTCCCGTATCAATATAGGAAAAATATAACTCAGGGTGAGGATTCAGGAAGACTGACAGTATTGTCAGCAGTAATGCCACCGAAAACACTGTTTCCTTCCTGACGAAGGCAATGATTCTTTTCATGCCGCCATGATAAATCAGATGGAATTGTTTGTTAACGCTTCAGGAAAGCGTCTTCAGAAATTCCTCCGTCTTTGACCAGTATTTTATGCCCCAGTGCTCGAAGTCCCACTTTTCATCATAGGGATTGCACTCGTAATCGATATAATACAGCCTTCCCGATGACGGGATGAAGTTCGTCGGATAGTAATCGATGTTGAGACCTGCAGGATATAGGAGACGGCACATGTCCCTCACCTGTTCAATGAGGGACTCGGTCATGAGATCATCCCTGACGAGTTCATGACAGGTGGGGCCATCTATGTATTCCTTCACCAGAAGTCCCCGCTCACTGTCATAATCATAGAGCTCCGGAAGGGGAAGCCCCAGTTTCCAAAGCCTGTCATAGTCCCTGAGCTCCAGGGATAATTTGGGTTCTGAAAACGAGTAGTAATCAACTTTCTCATCATGGAACTGCTTTAGCACGCACGTTTTTCCTTCATAAACGGAAAGGTATGAGTACCCTCCCTTACCCTTTCCGAGCAGCTTTACCGTTTCCATCTCACGGCCCCTGAAAATCATGACGGAAACCTCCCTGTTGAAAATATATCATAACTTGATTAAATTATCCGTAAGGTTTTGTTAATGAAGAAGGATTTTCTGAGAAGAAACGCTGCGAATTTCATAACGTTCATAAGAATACCATGTGCATTCGGCATTGCGGCAAGCGAGCCGTTTTCAGTGATGTTCTACATCTTTCTCACGATCGGCGGACTGTCCGACGCAGTTGACGGCCCTGTGGCCAGGCACATAAGCGGTGACAGTCCCCTTGGTGCGGCACTTGACAGCATTTCCGATCTCTGTTTTTTCGGAGCAACCGTTTTCTCCGTACTTATAAAAAAATATGATGAAATCGGGGATATAGCAAAAATCCTCTTCGCTGCAGTGGTAATTCTCAGGATTGCCAGCTATCTGATACAGCTTGTGAAATTCAGAAAGCCTGCTCCGCTGCACACCATTCTCAACAAGCTTGCTTCGGTTTCGATTTTCGTACTGCTCTTCGTCATTCCGTTCATAGGCATCACTACCGCAGCCGTTATCGCCTCTTCGATAGGCATTGCGGGCGGAATTGAGGAAATAGCGATCCACATTCTCTCTGATGAAGCAAGATCAAACACACTGTCTGTACTGGTGGTTCTGAAGGAAGGAAAGAAGAAAAAGTGATACGGCTCCGGCCGTATTTTTCATCATCACGTTCATTAAAAAAAACGGACCGTTTTCAGGTCCATCCAAGCGAAAGACGGGACTTGAACCCGCGACATCCACCTTGGCAAGGTGGAGCTCTACCACTGAGCTACTTTCGCATTTCTTACGGGCCTTATCCTAGCCGAAAGAAAAACGAATGTAAAGAGGGTTGATGTTTTTTGTTGCATTATTCACCCATGACTGCTACTATTCATTCGCCGCACATGGACAGGGCGCTTCTCCGTTGGAACCAAAGCACCCCGTCTCCGGCAGACTTAACAAATTAAAGGGCCGGGCTTCCCCCGGAAAGATTTTATGGAGTAAGGACAGAAACAGAGTGATGAACAACATGGAAAATTTAAGTAATCAGTACTACATCGACCGTCAGAATGACTTCGAATCGAGTGCAAGGAGCTATCCCAGGAAATTTCCTTTCGCGCTTAAAAAGGCAAAAGGAAGCTGGGTTGAGGATGTGGAAGGAAACAGATATCTTGATTTCCTCTGCGGAGCGGGAACCCTGGCATTGGGCCACAATGATGAGGAGGTCAATCAGGCGATGATAAATCTGCTTACAAGTGATGCTCCCCTTCACACTCTCGATCTGACCACACCGGTTAAGGACCGTTTTGTTCACACCATCCTGTCCCTTCTCCCCGGAGAACTGAAGGACAATGCGAAGATCCAGTTCTGTTCCCCATCGGGAACGGATGCCGTTGACGCCGCCATAAAGCTGTGCAAGACGGCAACGGGAAGATCAACAGTAATCGCATTTTCAGGCGGCTACCATGGCATGGGTCATGGAGCACTTGCCCTCACAGGCAATCTCAATGCAAAAAACAAAGTTGCAAACCTCATGGCAGGCGTTCAGTTCATGCCATATCCCTATTCATACCGCTGTCCCTTCGGACTCGGTGGGGAAGCAGGCACGAAGGCATGCATCAACTACCTTGAGCGGCTTCTGAATGACCCGGAGAGCGGCATAACCCGTCCTGCGGCAGTAATACTTGAGCCGATTCAGGGAGAAGGCGGCGTCATTCCGGCCCCCGTGGAGTTCCTTCAGGCAGTAAGGAGGATAACTGCGGAACTTGACATTCCGATGATCGCTGATGAAATCCAGTGCGGTATCGGAAGGAGCGGGAAACTCTTTGCATTCGAGT
>JBJEWN010000194.1:0-3308 GCA_051885075.1 Bullifex sp. | reverse complement strand
TCCCGTAGTGGACTTTCACCACCAAGTTAACGCCCATGCAGGGCAAACAAAAACCGCAGGAATAATCCTGCGGTCTGAAAGAACAGCTGATTTATCAGCAGATTCTGTGGATCCAGCCTTCCGGAGCTTCGATTTCTCCCATCTGGATGCCTGTGAGTGTCTCCCTGAGCTTTGAAATGACGGGACCCATTTCCTCCATTCCTGAGGGGAAGCAGATGTCTCCGTCTTTTGTATGAACAAGACCGACAGGACTGATGACTGCAGCTGTGCCGCAGAGTCCGCACTCAGCAAAGTCCTTAACTTCATCGAATCTTACGGGGCGTTCCTCAACTTCAAGTCCGAGGTAATCCTTAGCCACGATCATAAGGGATCTTCTTGTGATGGAAGGCAGGATGGAGTCAGACTTGGGTGTCACGACCCTGTTATCCTTTGTAACGAACAGGAAGTTTGCACCGCCTGTTTCCTCAACATAAGTTCTTGTTGCGGCATCAAGGTACATGTTCTCATTATAGCCAAGGCTGTGTGCCATCTCACCTGCATAGATGCTCATTGCATAGTTGAGACCTGCCTTGATGTTGCCTGTTCCGTGAGGTGCTGCCCTGTCGTAATCTGAAAGCATGAGCCTGATCGGTTTCACACCACCCTTGAAATAGGGGCCTACAGGTGTGCAGAACATCCTGAACTCATATTCTGGAGCAGGCTTGACTCCGATGACGGGACCGGAACCGAAGATGAAGGGTCTGACATAAAGTGTTGCACCGCTTCCGAAGGGAGGAACGTAATCAAGATTGGCTTTAATAAGCTCATCAAGTGCTGAGAGGAAGTCCTCAGTGGAAATCTGAGGCATGATGAGACGCTTACAGGTATTCTGAAGGCGCTCCGCATTGAGATCGGGGCGGAATGCAACGACGTGACCGTCCTTTGTCCTGTAAACCTTCAGACCTTCAAAGCCTGTCTGGGCATACTGGAGAACTCCGGCACACTCGCTTATCGTAACTTCGGCCTTATCAGTAAGACCGCCTTTATCCCAATTGCCGTCTTTCCAGGATCTGGTATAACGGTAATCTGTTTTTATATAGCCAAACCCAAGGGATGACCAATCAATATCCTTAGCCATATTCAACTCCGGTGATATTAAGTTTTTCTGCTATTTAATATATTTTTTTCACCCTTTTTCTTCAATAGAACGGAAAAAGAAAGTCAGTCAATAAGACCTGATGAAATGATGTGCTCAATGACGGATCTGTCAGACGGAACGAAGCTGAGCCTGAAAAGCTCATCTTTGTCAGCATACCTGATCTCAGAGTGAACAGAGAGCGTGAAGTTCTCACCTTCAGGATACACTCGGTACGCCTTCAGGTGATAAAGCATATCCTTATTCACGAAATCTGATGAACAGAGATATTCCCCAACCCTTACCTTAATTCCAAGTTCTTCGGAAAACTCCCTTACAAGAGTCTCTTCCTCACTCTCTCCCCACCTGTTCTTCCCTCCGACAAATTCCCAGAGGTTATTTGTCGCTTCCCCGACACTTCTTTTAGCGACCAGGACGCGCCTTTCCTTAATTACTATTCCGCAGGTGGTTATCCGTTCATTCATATGACTCATAGTAACACACACGACGGAAGTAAGAAATGAAAAACCGCAGAAAGAATAAGCAGTGTCCCCCTGGTCTTTCCCCTGGCATAGAGCGTTGCATCCCCTATCCGTTCTTCCTTCAGCGTAAAGTAGTAAAAGGATGAGAGGAAAAGGGCTATTGCGGGAATAAGGTCACCAAGGTACATAGGGCCCGGGTATGAGGGAAAGAACAGATTCAGAAGAGAAAGTATTATTCCTGCCGCACCTGACATGATCCTGGCTTTCCCTGATTCCAGCAGCAGGTGCCTGTATCTGATGAGAGAAGCAAGATATTCCCTGTAGTTGTCGATGAGCAGGAAAAGTCCTGTTATGGTGAGATATAAAACTGTCAGGAGATAGATCTGCAAGCTCTCACCCTCCCCGTTTCCTCACAGAGTTCCTCACTGGTGAAAAACCCTTTCTCATCATAAAGCCTGCGTCCGGCAATTGAATGAAGCAGGACACCGTTCAGGGGATTCCTGCATGCGGCTATGATACCTGCAAGGACATCACCGGAACCCGCAACGCCCAGTGCCGGATTCGGGTGTTTCAGGATGAAGACACCTTCGGATGATGCGATCACAGTAAATGAACTTTTGTAAACTACCGTTGCCCCCTTCAGTCTTTCACGTACTTTCCTTATATCGCTTATGAGATCGGAAGGGACAATGCCAAGTGTCTTCAACAGATTCCGGAACTCTCCTGCATGGGGCGTTATTATGAGATCTGAACCGTCAGACAGTTTATCAGCCATTTCACCAAGTGCTTTTATGGCACCTGCATCGACGACGGCGGTTTTGCCTCTGAATGCGTTTATGACTGAAATGATCTCATCTGGATTCAGGTCCGTCAGTCCCGGGCCAATGAGAAGCGAAGAGTATCCGTCGGAGGATCTGAAATCTGAAAAATGCCTCACTATGGGAGAAAGGTTCTCCAGTGCAACAACCGGATATGATTCATCTGATGTAAAAACGGTGACAAGTCCTGCACCGGCCTTGAATGCAGCCCTTTCGGCAAGCCTTACGGCACCGGTATACTCCCTGCTTCCTCCGAACACAGCAACATGTCCTTTCCGGTTCTTGAATGAAGAATCAGGAATCTTATCCAGGCATAGGTCTTCATGAGTGATCTGAAAGACATCAGAAGAAAGATTTACCGAATCGAGGGGAAATGAAGGATTGACCACTGTTATCACACCTGATGCGGAAGACAGGAGCAGCGCTGTCTTCACATAACCGAAAGTAACGGTAACATCAGCACTTACACATAAAGAATCCACGCCTTCCTTAAGGCCTGAGGGACAGTCTATGCTGATTACCCTTCCGGATCCGTTTATCTTTTCAATGATGGTTTTCTTTTCCTCACTCAGTTCTCCGGAGAATCCCACTCCGATAAGGCCGTCAATGATCAGATCACCTTTGATTTCATCCGTGAAGGGCATTCCGAGTTTTTCACATATATTCTTCTGTACTTTATGCTCTTCCGTTTCACGTCCCGGTGCAAGGAAGAGCGTGATGTTCCTCATCCCGTCACAGTAAGCCATTCTGGCAGCGGCAAGGGCATCCGCCCCGTTGTTCCCTCCTCCTGCGACGAAACACACTGAAGATGCCTTTTTAAGTTCATTTCTGATGCATCCGTAAAACTCCCTTGCAGCACTCTCCATCAGCACAAGGGACGGAATGGAGTATAGT
>JBJEWN010000193.1:0-3314 GCA_051885075.1 Bullifex sp. | reverse complement strand
ATTGCAATCGAACCGTCTTCACCCCTTTCGAAACCAAGGAGCCTGCTGAAGTTGACCCAGTAATCACCGTTCTCGAATTTCTTCCTCACGCTCCAGAGCACGTTCTCGGAAATGGACCGTGACTCCTCCTGTGCAATGGATGACATGATCGTAAGAAGCATTTCCCCCTTGCTGTCAAACGTCCAGATGTTCTCTTTTTCAAAGTAGACTTCCACTCCCTTTGCCTTCAGTTCCCTGATGGAGGTGAGGGTGTCAACCGTGTTGCGGGCGAACCTCGATACCGACTTCGTGAGGATGAGGTCAATCTTTCCGTGGATGAGCGCATCATCCAGCATTTTCCTGAACCCCGTCCGCTGCTGAATGTGAGTGCCTGATATGCCTTCATCCGAATAGATGCCAGCAAACTCCCAGTCGGGATTTCTCCTGATGTACTCTTCGTAATAACTTACCTGGGCTGCATAACTGTTAAGCTGCTCATCCTCATCTGTCGATACCCTTGCATAAGCCGCAACCCTTCTTTTCCTCTCAGATGTTATCGGCTTTGATGCGAACCTGTCCTTTGTTGCCGGTATGATCTTCACCTTACCTGCCATTGTCCTGCCACCTCCTGTTTTTCCATGTGACTGTACGGGAACTTCCGTCAGTCAGTTCGAATACCGCCTCATGATCCTTTCCGGCGATTATGCGCTCAATCCCTGAGCTGAACTCCTCCTGGGTGAAATCATCCTTTCCGATGATTTCCGCTGCCGTTTCGTAAAGGACCCACTCGGGTATTGCCTTTGAACGGCATCCTCCGTTTCTCCTGTCGAACTTCTCGCCGCATACCCATCTGGCATAGTCGGGATATTTTTCCCTTCTGTTCACCTTGCGCCTGAAAGTCCTTCCGCAGTCAGCGCATATGATCTTCGAGGTGAAAACAGATGTCTTAACGCTACGGTTTGACTCAATGGAGGGGATGGAGCGTCTTCTCTCCATCTCCTCCTGAACCTTATCGAAAGTCTCCCTTTCGATGATGGGAGGGTGGGTGCCCTCCACAAGGTACCTATCCTTCTCACCCCTGTTGATCACCTTTATGTGGGTGATGTGGTTTTCGGTGAAGGTCTTCTGCAGTACTGAGTCCCCGGTATACTTCTCCTGCCGGAGAATGGTTCCTACCGTCTGCTCCGTCATCGGTTTTCCGAGAATGCCAGTAACACCCTCGGCATTCAGCGCCGATGCGATTGCCTTCCTTCCGCAACCATCAAGGTACATGGAGAAGATTCTCCTGACCGTCTCCGCTTCCTTCTCAACGATTCGGTATTCCTTTCCGTCCCATCTGTAGCCCATCATCTGAGAGGGGATTCCCTCACCCCGCTCAAACATCTTTGAAAATGACCACAGGACGTTTTCGGAAATGGAGCGTGACTCCTCCTCTGCCTGGGAGGCGAGGAGGGTGATCATGAGTTCACCGGCTGATGAAAACGTGCTGATGCCGTTCTCGTCGAAGATGACCTCAACCCCGATTTCCTTCAGGTGCCTTATGCTTGTCAGCAGGTCGACAGTGTTCCTGCAGAACCTGCTGATTGACTTGGTGATGATGAGGTCAATCTTTCCTTCCTCGCATTTATCCATGAGGGCGGTAAAGCCCGGACGGTCGGTGTTGGTGCCTGAATATCCGATGTCACTGAACACCCCGCAGTCCACCCATCCCGGGGTGGTGCTGATCTTTTTCTTCAGGAATCCTTCCTGTGTCTCGGCGGATGTCCTGGTGTACCACTCATCAACCGATACGCGGGCATATCCGGCAGCGCGCCTGAAGCCCTGAAGAATGTCCCTTTTTCCTTCTGTAATCTGAACTTCCATAATTGTATTAATTGCTCTTATTCTTTTTATAGTAAAGTGTTAAATGCTTAATAGGAGCATCCGTGCAGGCCTTTTCCGATCTGTATTCAGAATCCGTGAGAACCCCGTTGTCATGAAGGATGGTGAGCCAATGGAGAACAGCCTCGTACTTTATCTGACGCATCATCTGATTTTCATCAAACTTCATTTCATTCTCCTCCGAACCTGGCCCTTATGTAGCATCCGTGTGAACAGTATTTTCCTGTTCTGTTTGCGGTTCTGAACTCTTTTCCGCATCCTTTGCAGATTTTCACGCCGCCATCCGATTTCCGCAGCATCCTCCAGTGTTTGACGCGGCAGGTTTCACTGCAGAAAAGGGCTTTCCTGCCTCTGTCCTTTCTTTCAATGGGTTTTCCGCAGAACAGGCATGTAATCTCTTTCTCCCTGAGGGGAGTGATATCATGCCTGGTACAGTACATCCGCACTGCCGCAGCGGTCATCCCAACCGCAGATGCAATGTCCCGGAACTCCATGCCGTTGCGTCTCATTTTTCTCAATCCGTGTCTTCTGATTTTCGGTCATAACTCTAACCTCCTGCTCCTTAAGGAATAGGCTTCTGATGTTTAACGTAAAAAACGTGTACGTGCAGAGAATTATTATTACATCTGTACTCAAAATGCATATAATATAGTTAGGAGATATGAAATGCCTGAATTAAGCAGATTTTTTGGAATAATCATCCGCATGTTGTTCAGTGATGATGATAAGCACCACAAACCACATGTTCATGTGTACTATGGAGAGTACACTGCAGCGATTGGACTGGATGGCGAGCTATTGGAAGGAAGATTGCCAGAAAAACAATATCGAATCGTTTCAGGTTGGATTGCATTACATGAAGAAGAACTATATCTTCAGTGGAATAATGCTGTCAGGAATAAACCTTTGACAAAAATTGAACCATTAAGGTAGGAGAAAGCAATGTTTATCATTAACGGGATAGTATATGCAGATTCTGAAGCTGAAAGCATTACAGTCAATGATGCCAAAGCCTTGGACGGTTTGATTATGATAATTACTTTTTCAAATGGGGAAAGACGTTTATTTGATGCAACCATACTGGATGGTGAAGTATTTAAACCATTAATGGATAATGATATCTTTAAGGCATTCAAGGTTGAATTCGGAACTATTACCTGGGCGCATGGAGAAATAGATATTGCTCCAGAATATTTATATAGGAACAGCTATCAATACAACTATCCGGAATAGTATTTCTTAGGCATTGTAACGAAATCATTGACAGGGAATTTGGTAAAACCAGAACCCTGTTTCATTTGTCACAGGAAAAGAAATAATCCTTATTGCCATGTTTATTCGCTATTCGCAGCGTGTGAAAACATCACATGATGTGCTGAAAATAATTGAAATCAGTGACCTCTAATTCCCGACCGTTTTTTATAAGCACACATCCCCATGAGTAATGGGGATGA
>JBJEWN010000192.1:0-14773 GCA_051885075.1 Bullifex sp. | reverse complement strand
TCACTTCATTGAACGTTACGGGATGGATGAAGTCCTTAAATGGTATTTTGAGGTCTGGAATGAACCTGACCTTCATGCCTTCTGGGGCGGTACCAGAACACAGTATTTCGAACTTTACAGGGAAACAGCCCTGGTTCTTAAATCAATTGACTCAGGACTGAAGGTGGGAGGTCCTGCAACAAGCAACTTCGTGCCTGATGACCGTTTTGCCGGAGAAACAGAGGACCTGTCAAAGCATATCACAAATACTGTGGATGATATCGACAGCCTTGATTGGAAGGGCGTGTGGATCGAAGAGTTTCTGACATTCTGCGAAAAGGAAGGCCTTCCCGTTGATTTTGTTTCCGCACATCCATATCCAACGGACTTTGCACTGGATGGTCAGCAGCAGCTTTCAGGCCGGTCCAGAAAGGTCACTTCCCTTTATGATGATATCGGATGGATTCGCCGAAAGGTGAGTGAAAGTGCCTTTCCTGATGCGGAAATACACCTTACGGAGTGGAGTTCCAGTCCGACAAGCAGGGACTTCAGCCATGATTTCCTGCCTGAAGCCGACTATATCGTAAAGAGCTGTCTCGACAATGCAGGGAGGACAGATTCCCTCTCCTGGTGGGTATTCACCGACATCTTTGAGGAGGAAGGCGGTGGGCCTGAGGCATTTCACGGAGGATTCGGCCTCATGACGCAGCACGGGATAAGAAAACCTTCCTGGTGGGCATACTGTTTCCTTAACAGACTTGGTAATGTGGAGCTCTCGCGCGGAGATGAATCCATCATTACCGGAACTTCTGACGGCAGGACCGTCGCTCTCTTCTGGAATTATGCAAAGGAATTGAATAAGGCGGTTCCGATGTCTGTATATCCTGACCATGGGATGGCTGCCGCAATTGAGGAAATGGGTGAGGAAAGGTGTGAGGAACTTGAGCTCTGCGCACTGAAACCGAATAAAGTCTTCCGTATCAGCACTCTGGACAGGGAACACTCAGCTGCATGGCTCTGGCGTCAGATGGGATGTCCCCGGAACCTGACAAGGCAGCAGGAGTACGAATTAAAGGCTCTGAAACCGTTCACGGAATACGTTAATACGGATGAAAACGGGGAGCTTAAGCTGAATGTCGTGCTCAGCCCCTGGGCCGTGGTGCTGGTCGAGGAACTCTGAGTCTCAGCTGTTTTTCTTAGGATAGGATCGCTCTTCACCTTCAGGAGTGGTGAAATGATAACACTTCTCATCTTCACCGATGAAGTGATCTGATGTTAGGACTATCTTTCCACCGCCTTCAGGCAGGTCGAGGGTGTACTGCGGCATCGCAAGGCCTGAAAGCCGCCTTCTGAGTTCCTGTTCAAGCGCGATCCCATCCTTTATGTCTGTCCTTAAGTGGGCCGTTCCCATGACAAGATCCCCCTGGAAGAGGTAGTACGGCTTGATCCTGTTGTAAAGCAGGCCGTTGCAGAGCTTCTCAAGCACATCGGCATCATCGTTCACCCCGGCAAGGAGCACTGTCTGGTTGAAGGCGGGAATTCCCAGGTCAAGAAACCTTTTTACCGCTGAAAGCGATCTTTCGGTGAGCTCGCGGGGATGGTTGTAGTGGGTCAGGAGCATGAACGGTGCCCCGTAGGAATACTTACTGATTATATCCATAACCTCATCATCGAACCTGTCTGGATAAGTGACGGGTGCCCGGGTGCAGAGTCTCAGTATGATGTCGCTTCTTACTTCCTTAAGGGTCCTGAACAGGTATTCCAGTCTCTCGTTTGAAAGCGTGAACATGTCACCGCCCGTCAGAAGCAGTTCCTTTATCTCATGATGATACTTCAGATATGCGGCGGCCTCATCTATTTCCTTCTCGCTGATCGGTCCGGTATCAAGTCCCGTGAAGCGTCGGCGGAAGCAGTGCCTGCAGTAGGTGAAGCACCTGTCGGTCGTCAGAAGGGCAGCCCTGTTGTTATAACGGTGGATGAGCCGTGAAGTCACCGAGTGACTGACTTCCCTCAGCGGATCGATGGAGGCATCCTCCACCGTCTCCAGGGAGGACGGGATCACCTCACGCCTGATGGGGTCATCGGGAGTGTCTTCAATGAGGGAAAAGTAGTAATCGCTGATGAGTAGGGGAAGTGAGGAGGGGGAATCGAACCACGCCCTTTCGTCAGAGCGGAGCGTCAGTTTTTCCTCAAGGGATTCCTTTGTCGTTATCATGAGCATGTTGTACTTGTTTTGGATGTTCTGTGCAAGGGGCTCATGTGAAATGGATTTTGCTTAACTAACGGCCGTCAATGCGCTAATATGTTCTTATATCTAACACAATCAGGCGGTTATCATGAGTAAGACCAAAAGCCTCAAGGGCTACTATCTCACAACGTTTCTGATCGGGCTCGGATTTTTCACGATGGGCCTGATGGATCCTCTCTATGATACGTATGTACCTATTTTCTTAGGTAAGTACATCAGCTCCAACTCCCTCATCGGCACGATAATGACACTGGACAATGTCCTGGCCATATTCCTTATCCCCATATTTTCAGCCATCAGTGACAGGACAGATACAAGGATCGGAAGGAGAATGCCTTTCATCATCACACTGCTTCCGATCGCGGCTGTTGCCTTCGGCCTTATCCCGATCGCAGCTCTCTCATCCCTGCTGATGCTCATTGCGCTCATCTTCGTTCTGAACCTTGCAAAGCAGGCGGTAAGGGGACCCGTCGTTGCCCTGATGCCGGACATGGTTCCCGGAGACCTCAGAAGTGAGGCAAACGGCGTCATCAACACGATGGGAGGCATTGCCACGATCCTGGGAACGATCCTCCTTGCCCGTCTCATGGATGTGAAGGTTACCCTTCCCGGTTTCGGCACTGTGGACAACGTGCTTGCCTTCCCGGTGGCATCTGTTTTCGTAATCCTGGCCGTGATCCTTCTTTTCATCTTCGTAAAGGAAAAGAAAAGCACGGTCCGCCCCGATGACAGGGAAGAAGAGGAAAAGAAGGAACCGATCCTTAAGAGTCTTAAAGTGGTTCTTGGGGAGAAGAACAAGTCGGCTCTTTTCATTCTCATCAGCCTCCTGTGCTGGTTCACTGCATATCAGGGAGTGCTTCCGTTCGTCGGAAAATACTCCGTTGAGGTACTCGGAACATCATCGGGAACCGCATCGCTGGCCGCCGGTATGGTCGGAATCGCATATGCCATCTTCGCTATCCCTTCAGGAAAGTTCGCCCATAAGCATGGCCGTAAGAAGACAATAAGGGGAGCTCTCGTCTGCCTTATCGCGGTGCTTATCCTCATCTTCCTCCATGGCTATCTCCTTTCCGGAGTCTCCGGGATGATAAAGCTCGTTACGTTCTGGATCCTTCTCTTCTGCTTCGGCATCTTCTGGGTTACGATCGTTACGAACTCCTTCCCGATGCTCTGGCAGATGTCCACATTCCAGACAGTCGGTATCTACACGGGTCTCTACTACTTCTTCTCCCAGGCCGCTTCGATCATCTCACCTCCGCTTTCAGGTGCATGCATTGACCTTTTCGGTTATCCCAGCCTCTTCGTCTATGCCGCTGTTTTCATGACGATCGCATTCTTCACCATGAGCAAGGTTGACCGCGGTGAACCTGAAGACGGTGAATAAGCAAAAACTTTCCGGGCACATGGCGGCACTGCTCTGTGCCGTGATCTGGGGCACGACCTTCATTTCAACGAAGGTCGTGCTTTCTGTATTCACTCCCATTGAGATTCTTGTCATCAGATTCGTTCTCGGATATGTTCTGCTCTGGCTTATACGTCCCGAGAAGCTTGAATGGCAGGGCGTGAAGAGGGAAAAGGACCTTGCTCTTGCCGGTGCGTTCGGAATTTCGCTTTATTACCTTGCCGAAAATTACGCGCTTGAATTCTCACAGGCAGGCAACGTATCCCTCATCGTATCGACGGCTCCCTTCTTCATTGCCATGATGTTCCGTCTCATGAAGGAAAGCGATGAGAAGTTCTCTCTGTGGTTCTTCCTCGGGTTTGTCATGGCCATATCGGGTATAGCTCTGATGAATTTCAGCAATGGGGTGTTTTCCTTTAATCCTGAAGGTGACCTGCTGGCTCTGCTCGGTGCTTTTCTGTGGGGCATATACTCCGTATTCATCAGGCGGGCCTCATCCTGCGGTTATGACACCATAGTCATGACAAGAAGGACTTTCTTCTATGGCCTGTTGGTGCTTGTTCCCGTTTCATTCATTACCGGTTTTGATGTCAGAGTGAGCGATTTCTCATCCATTTCCGTTACTCTGAACGTGCTCTATCTGGGCCTGGGGGCATCAGCAGTGTGCTTTGCTGTCTGGAACCACGCCATAAAGGCACTGGGCGCACTCACAAGCGGAGTGTACATCTACCTGGTTCCCGCGATCACTGTAGTGTTTTCATATTTTTTCCTGCGTGAGGAGATCACGCCATCCGTTGCCGCGGGAACAGTCCTGGTAATTGCGGGACTGGCAGTGAGTGAGAAAAAAAGTGCGGGTGAAAAATGACAGGTACGGAAAATCCGTACCTGTCTGGCATCACATCATGAACTCGGAAAGATAATCGTAAATCTGTCTGGCAGTGGGAGGGCATCCCTTTACCGTGTGCTCTGCCCTGGATGTGCATGCACCGACTCCCAGGTGAGGGCATTTCCCCTTCCATCCCTGTCCGATCGCGATCTTTTCATCAAGGCCTGACAGCAGTCCGTCATCCTTGAGCCTCTTGAGGGCATGCATCAGGGATGCATAGCATGCTGAGCATGCATCCTTTGCATCCGCATGCTTTGCAAGCCGTCTGCACTCTCCGGTGGGAAGTGCCATCGGTACGTTTTCAGGTTTCGAAAGAACCGTGATTTCAGCTTCTGAAATGTCCGATGATCCGACACCGAACTCCTCGGAAAGACCTATGTATTCCACATCATCCGTGTCAAATCCGAGAAGGGAAGCGGCATAGGTATCAAGCAGCACGGGATCCTTTGCCAGCATCAGTCTGTCTGTCTGAACGGGGTTTCCGCCTTCCTCAAAGTCAAGATCCCCGCAGATCGAGTCGACTAGGATGAGGTTGGGTCTTATCGCCTTATTCAGCGCCGCGATCGGTTTCATCAGTCCAAGTGAATGGAACATCCTCTTGCTTCTGTCCGAGAGCAGCCCCTTCTGGTTTTTAAGCGCGCATGTCATCAGTGTCTGGCAGTGTCCCTTGAGGACCGGAAGCGTGATGAGGTAGTCAAGGTCAAGCGCGGTTTCAGAAATCTCCATCGTTATTCCCTGAACCGTTACCTTCCTGTAGCTGTCCTTCTTGACATCCACAAGAGGGACACCGAACGACGCATAATCATTCAGTCTGAAGGCTCTTTCCGTTGAATCCCCGACCCATGCGGACTCAATGATGATAATGTCGTGATATCCTTTTTCCTTCAGGAACGATATGAGCTCCGCAATTATCTCATTGTGGGTCGTCGCACCTCCATCCGGCTTTGCCGCTATGACAAGATTGGGCTTAAGGCCTATTTTCGCGTTTCTGTCAGGAAGCTCCTTTTCAATATCAAGCTTTTCAAGAAGCTCCCTGGTTCCCTTTCTGATGTCATCCGTGTATGTAACAAGTATATCTCTGTCTGTCATGGTAAAAAAAGAGGCGGCCGTTTCAGCCGCCGTCGTAACTTACTTGTTAACCCTTTCAAGGTATTCCTTTGTCTCGGTGTTGACGCGGATCTTCTCACCCTGCTTGATGAAGATGGGAACCCTTACCCTGAGTCCTGTCTCAGTGGTGACGTACTTTGTGGCACCCTGGACCGTATCACCCTTGACTGCTTCCTCTGTCTCAGCAACCGTGAATACGATCTTTGCCGGGATGATGACGTCAAGAACCTGCTCTTCCCAGAAGGTTGCGCGGTAGGTCTCGCCTTCCTTCATGAAGTACTGGTAATCAGGGAAAGAAGCCATGGGAACTTCAATCTGCTCGAAGGTCTCAACGTTCATGAATGCGAAGTTTGTTCCGTCGTTGTAAAGATACTGGAGGTCCTTATCCTCAACGGTGATGTCCTCTGCGTTGTCCTGTGACTTCATTGTCTCTGCAAGAACCTGACCTGTGCTGGGGCTCTTGAGCTTGAGACGTACGAATGCCGAACCCTTACCGGGGTTGACGAATTCGCGATCGATGCAAACGAAAGGCTGACCCTTGATCAGAAGTGCAGTACCCTTATCAATCTGACCTGCTTTAATCATTTTCTATACCTCAATAAATTAATTTCTTATTGTCTTGGGACTTAAGGTCCGAGATGTATAATATCAGAAAGGGGAAACAAAAGTAAAGGTGTTATCTCTTCTTTTCCCAGCATGCACATAAGCAGTCTGTCAAGCCCGATGGCAACCCCGCTGGATGGCGGAATCGTCAGGTCCGCGAATGACATGTCGGCCCTGGGAACGGGAAGGTCCGTGCCTTTTCTTTCATTGACCAGCCTCTGATACTCCTTCTCATAGTATCTTCTTGTCACTTCGGAAGATGTTTCCTCCATGTAACAGTTCGCGACTTCTGTCCCGTTCATGTACATCTCCCATCTGTGACGGTACGGGGAATCGGGATATTTCGCTGCAAGACAGTCGATCTGGGCAGGATAATCGGTGAGAACCACCGGACGGTCGGACGGAAGGGATGTTTCGACGTAAGTGATGAATATCCTGTTGAATGTATCGTCCCAGCTTTCGCCTTCGGGAACATACAGATTCCTTGCCTCAGCTTCAGCTTTCAGTTTTTCATATTCCTGCACGGTGTCAAGATTAATTCCGGAATACTCTTTTACGGCTTCCTTCACGCTCATGATCCTGAAGGGAGGCTTAGCCCAGGACGGAGTGTCTTTCAGTGCCACTGCCCTGACAAGTTCCTCCGTGAGCGGTATGGAATCTTCTTCCGTGTAACCGAGCGTGTAGTATTCCAGCATCGAGAACTCAGGATTGTGGATATGTCCCAGCTGTTCGCTGTTACGGAAGCATGTGCTTATCTGATAAATTGAAGGTGAACCGGAAGAGAGCAGCTGCTTCATGTATATCTCGGGGGAAGGTATCAGATAGAGATCGAGATTTCCCTCAAACTCGTTCACAAAGCGCGTGCTGAAATTCTGTATCATCGGTTCAGGGATCAGGGAAGGGGACATGGATGGCGTGAATACCTCAAGGTAATCCCTTGCATCAAAAAAATTTCTTATTTCCCTGTACATCAGGGACCTTGCTTTCTGGCATGCGTAATCGAACATGATGCACATTCTAGCTTCCTTGTCAGGTTTTTAGCAACAGGATATACTCCCATGGTATGGATGCCTATTCGACCAATGAACCGATTTATGCACTTGCAACCCCCTATGCACCTTCCGCGATCGCAGTGGTGAGGACGAGCGGGGACGGTGTGACTGAAATGCTGAGCCGTGCCTTTTCTGCAGGGCGCCGTCTGCTTGATGCCGGAAACGGCACCCTCGTTCACGGTCTTCTGAAGGAGGAATCGGGCGCCCTGGTCGATGAAGTCGTGCTTGCCGTATACCGTGAGGGACACGGCTACACCGGAGAGGAAGCGGTTGAGATAAATGCCCATGGCTCATTAAGGGGACTGGACCGTATCTTCCGTCTTCTTGAATCCCTTGGCTTCAGGAAGGCAGAAAGAGGAGAGTTCACCTACCGTGCCTTCATGCACGGCCGTCTTGATCTCACACAGGCCGAGGCAGTGGAGGAACTCATCAGCGCAAAGAGTGAGAGCGGTCAGGAAAATGCCCTCGGGCGTCTTGAAGGCTCCCTGAAGAAGAGGCTTCTTGCGATAAGGGAGAAACTTCTGATGATGAGTGCATCCCTGGAAGTTCAGCTTGATTATGCTGAGGATGAAATACCTGAAGAGTGGGTCATGCCTGCTGATGAAATAAAGGACATCATCTCTGAGCTGAAACGACTCAGGGCCACATATGATGCATCGTCCCTCTGGAGGGAAGGTGCGAAGGTGGTGCTTGCTGGAGAGACAAACGCCGGTAAGAGCTCACTTTTCAACCTCCTGACAAAGGAGGAGCGGGCAATAGTATCATCCGTCAGGGGGACCACAAGGGACTATCTTGAGGCAGATACCCTGATCCACGGAATTCCCGCGAGGCTCTATGACACGGCAGGGCTCCGCGAGAGTGATGATGAAATAGAAAAGGAAGGCATAAGAAGGAGTGAGAAACTCATTGAGGATGCGGACCTTGTACTTTATCTCGTGGCTCCGGGAGACCGGGAGGAAATGAAGTGGGATACTCCCACCATAACCGTGAGAACCAAAAGTGATCTTTCCCGTGAGGATGGCCTTTCCGTTTCGGTAAAAAGCGGGGAAGGCATTGATGAACTGCTTTCAGAGATAAAGAGGGTGCTGACCTCCGGAAAAGGGGATTTTTCATCTTCCCCTGTCGTTATTGACAGTGAAAGGCAGAAGGATGCACTGGACCGTCTCATAAGCCGGCTTTCCTTCATGCTGAGTCATTCTGATGAGAGCTATGACATCATCGCACTCTTCTTTCAGAGCGCGCTTTCAGTACTCGGTGAGATAACGGGTGAAGTAACGTCTGAAGAGCTTCTGGATACGCTCTTCTCAAAATTCTGTCTTGGTAAGTGATATGCGTGATTACGATATAATCGTCATCGGCGGAGGGCACGCCGGTATTGAAGCCGCTTCCGCGGCAGCCCGCGAAGGGTTTTCCACCCTCATGATAACACAGTCGCTCGATGCCATCGGGCGTCTTTCGTGCAACCCGGCCATCGGAGGTCTTGCAAAAGGCAACCTGGTGAGGGAGATCGACGCACTGGGCGGTGAAATGGGCCATCTCATCGATGAGACTTTCATCCAGTTCAGAATCCTGAACAGACGCAGGGGACCTGCGGTGCAGGCGCCCCGTGCCCAGGCCGACAAGTTTTCCTATTCGCGCAGGGCAAAGGAAAGGCTGGAGTCGATAAAGGGCCTTTCCCTTTTCATGGACACTGTTACCGATCTTATGGTGGAAGATGGTAAGGTCATCGGGGTCGTGACGGAGCGCGGCTGGAGGATAAGCGCCAGGGCCGTCGTCATGACGACGGGAACGTTCATGAACGGCCGCATTTTCATCGGAGAGTATGATGCTCCCTGCGGAAGACTGGGGGAAAGTGCCGCTGTGGGACTCGGGGACTCACTCCGGCGCATGGGATTTTCAGTGGGAAGGATGAAGACCGGAACACCGGCAAGGGTACGGAGGTCCTCCCTTGATTTCGATGAACTGGAAGTACAGGAAGGTGATGAGGAGATCATACCGTTTTCCTTTGACAGTGATGTGATAATAAGGGACCAGCTTCCATGCTACGTGACCTGGACAAATGAGGAAACCCACTCGATAATCAGGGCGAACATGCACCGTTCCCCGCTTTACGGCGGAAAAATCGTCGGTAAAGGACCGCGTTACTGTCCCTCGATCGAGGATAAGGTAGTGAGATTCCCGGAGCGGGAACGCCACCAGATCTTCGTGGAGCCGGAGGGTACCGGTACTGAGGAAATGTACTTAAACGGGCTTTCTTCCTCCCTGCCCGAGGAAGTGCAGCATCAGTTCATCAGAACCCTTCCGGGTCTCAGGCACTGTGAGATAATGCGTCCTGCCTATGCGGTCGAATATGATTACCTTGATCCGATCCAGCTCTATCCGTCCCTGGAAACGAAGAGAATTCAGAACCTCTTCGTCGCAGGTCAGACGAACGGTACCAGCGGTTATGAGGAAGCTGCGGCGCAGGGACTCATGGCCGGTATCAATGCATCCCTGAAGCTTAAGGGGGAGGAGCCCCTGATACTCAAGCGCACCGAAGCCTACATAGGAGTGCTCATCGATGACCTGGTCACAAAGGGGACGAAGGAACCATACAGGATGTTCACTTCCCGCGCTGAGTACAGGCTGTCGCTGAGGCATGACAATGCAGACCTGCGCCTTACCAGGATTGGATGGGAAAAACACAGTGTGTGTGATGAGAAGCTTGAGCGCCTGGATGAGAAAATAAGGAAGATGGATGAGCTACGGGAGCTTATAAAAAGCCATAAGGAAAGGGGAAAGAACGGCCTTGACCTGCTGAAGGAACCTGAAGTGGATATTTCATACATCGCATCCGCCGTTCCTGAGATAAATGAGTATTCACCGGCAGTCAGGAGGGAAGTCGAGCTTGACATCAAGTATGAGGGCTATCTCAGGAGACAGGATGCTGAAGCAGAAAAGTTCTCAAAGAGCGAACGCATCGCGATACCTGACGACTTCGATTACGACGCCATGGAAGGGCTGTCATCCGAGTCCAGGGAGAAGCTGAAACAGATAAGACCTGTTTCCGTAGGTCAGGCAATGAGAATATCCGGTGTGAGGGTTTCCGACATAGCACTTCTGATGATGCATCTGAGGGGAGGTGTGAAATGAGTGACCTGCTCAGGGAAGGTGCGGTAAGACTGGGGCTTGACGCGGATGATGAAAAACTTGCAAAGCTTGAACGCTTCATCAGCGAGATTGAGCTCTTCAATCCCGTTTACCATCTGGTTTCCTGTGAGGGAAGGGATGAACTTATAATACGGCACATCCTTGATTCCATGGCCGGAGTACCGGAACTTCTCAGACTATCCGGAGGCGGACCGATTGCCGATCTTGGATCGGGTGCGGGCTTTCCCGGCATAGTCATTGCAATCTTTTCATCAGGTCCCGTAATACTGGTTGAGAGGATGAAGCGCCGTGCTGATTTTCTGAGGAACGTCATCCTCAGATGTAACCTTAAAAACGTCCGGGTGATATGTAAGGATGTAAGCGAAGTGAATGAGAAATTCCCTGTGATCACATGCAGGGCCTTCCACCCCGTATATGACATCATCGGGGCTGTGGACTCAATACTGGCCGATGGCGGCACGTTCTGCGCATACAAGGGCAGGAAGAGCTACCTGGAGGCAGAGACTGAGAACCTGAAGGGCTTTACATGCACTGCCGTTCCGCTGAAGGTCCCGTTCCTCGATGAGGAAAGGTGCCTTGCGCTTATCAGAAGAGAAGAAGTATGAGAGAGAAAAAGAGTAAGGAAATAAAGAATAAAAAAAAGAGAAAACCGATATCACTGCTTCTGGGCCTTGTCCTGTTCATTACAGGCGGGCTTTTCATATCATCTCCTTTCGTTCCTGTGATAAACGGCTTGATTCAGCCTATATACAGGTATACGGTACCCGGACAGGGGCAGTACCATGCCGCGATCCCCGGCGCATTCCTGGCGTTTCTTGGGCTTTTCATACTCCTTACCCGGAGAAGGAAACCCTTTTCACTCATACTTGTTCCATACATGGCCTTCATGTATGCATCGGTTCTGGTTGCCGTCAGGTTCCTGAAGGGAGAACCGGAGCCTGCCTTCATAATGGAGCGCCTTTCGGCCCGTCCCGCCCTCGTGTTTCTCGTACTGATTCTTGAAGCGATACTCTTCATGCTCCTCATCGTGATAACCTCATCACTCAACGCCCGGGCAGAGAAGAGAAGGGAGAGAAAGAAGATGGCTGAGGAACGAGCGGCTCAAAAGACTGAAGAGGAAGTGAATGGTGAGGAAAAGCCGGCTGAGGAGAAGAGCGACAGGCTGGAGCCAATTGCATTTCCGACCATTGAGAAACTTCCCACTTTCACCACATTTTCTTCTGCGGACATCAGGCCTGAAGACCTTCCTGATTCAAAGAAGGAAGAGGTGAAGGAAAAGGATGCGGACCACATATACGATGCTCCCACGGCATCACTGTCCGCATTCCAGAGTGCGAAGGAACGTATTTCGGCTGCTCCTGCCGAGGAGAAGAAGCCCCGTTCATCCATGCTTTCCAACTCACTGGAAAGGGCTAAGGAAAGCGGGGAGGACATAAACCTCAATCAGGGACCCATCATAGGTTTTGAGGATAAACGTGAAAAAAAGAGCGAGGACAGGGTTCCTTCCTCAATTGCCCCATCCGGACTGTCAAAGAAACATCCCCGTTACGAGATGTTTGCATCCCTTCAGAAAAAGAAGGAAGAGCCTGAACCAAAGGAAGATGATAAGACTCCCGATCCTCCGTCCGGTCAGGAAAAAAGCTCAGTTGCTCCTTCCGGACTGTCCAGGAAACATCCCCGTTACGAAATGTTCGAAGCCCTTTCCCGTCCCAGGGATACTTCCAGTATGCCTTCCCGTCCTTTTGCCGGAGGCGAGAATACACCGGCCTCCCAGAGCGTTCCCGGTCCTGAGGTTGCGGCTTCCCTTTCAGATGCGATCAGGATGAGAAAACGCGCGGAGGATCAGGAAGCGCTTCTTAAGGCAAAGGAAGAAAAGGAGAGGGAGGACCAGATCAGGCGGGAAGAGGATGAGGCCGCAGAGCGGATGAAACTCCGCATGATCGAGGAGGAGAGGGCCAGACGAGAGCAGCTGCTGCGCGAGCAGTACAGGAAGGAAGCAGAAGAGCGTGTAAGGCGGGAGCTTGCCGAGCAGGGCCTTCTGAAGGAAAAAGCTGATGATGTCCATGAGCTTCCCAGAAGCGAAGGCTTTTACATGGGTTCATCCACGGCAAAGCCCATAAACGGTGCCGAGATAACCGATCCTGAACCAGGTGTCACTGAAGACTCTTCCTCCGGGATAGAGTTCAAGGTCGGTATCGGCGGTCTTGCCAGCAACAACGCGGGTGAGAGTGCCATAATCGAGCGCCAGAAAAGAGGCTATACCCCGCCCACTGCCGATCTCCTGAAGAGTTACCCGGAAGGAAGCTATGAAATAGATGAAAAAACGCGGGAGCTCGGTGAGCTGATGAGATCGGTCATGCATGATTTCCGTGTTGAAGTGACTCTCATCAACATAATAAAAGGGCCCACAGTCACGATGTATGAGTATGACCTGGCACCGGGCATCATGGTCTCCAAGGTAACAAGCCTTCAGGACAACATCAGCATGCGCATCGGCGGAAAGCAGATAAGAATCCTGGCACCTGTGCCCGGAAAGAGCGCGATCGGAATCGAGGTGCCGAACGAGAAACGGATGACCGTAGGCTTCAGGGAACTTCTTGATCCCCTGCGTCAGAGCGGGTATAACGTTCCCATGATCCTGGGCCGCAACATCCTGGGACAGCCCATGATGCTTGATGTCGCAAAGACTCCGCACCTTCTCATCGCGGGTACGACCGGTTCCGGTAAGAGCGTGTGCATAAACGGCCTCATCGTTTCAATCCTGTACACAAAGAGTCCGAAGGAAGTCAGGCTCATCATGGTGGATCCCAAGGTTGTCGAACTCCAGGTTTACAACAGGATTCCCCACCTGCTCACTCCTGTCATCACAGAGCCGAAGAGGGTCCTGAAGATGCTCTCCTGGCTTGTGGATGAGATGGAGAGACGTTACCGTGTGTTCAGTCAGATCGGAACGAGAAACATTGAAGGATTCAATGCAAACGTTCACACAATGGGGTATGCCACTGAGAAGATGCCGTACATCGTGCTCATCATGGATGAGTTCGCCGATCTTATGACCGTGATCGGTAAGGATATCGAAGGCTACGTCTCTCGCCTTATGGCCAAGGCCAGGGCTGCGGGCATCCATGTCGTCATGGCAACCCAGAGACCCTCAAGTGAGGTCATTACCGGAACGATCAAGAACAACATCCCATCCCGTATTTCCTTCGCGGTCTCCTCCGCGATGAACAGCCGCATCATCCTTGATGAGTCCGGCGCGGAGAACCTGCTCGGACGCGGTGACATGCTCTATCTTGCAAATGGTTCAAACAGTCTGAGCCGTATCCAGGGAGCATTCCTTTCCGATGATGAAGTTGACAAGGTAGTCCGGTTCGTGAAGAGTCAGGGTGAACCCGATTACCTCGACGAATCGATCTTCGAGGATGAACCTGAGGATGAAGGTCCCGTAGACGAAGGTGATTTCTCAGGCGGTGATGAGGATATGTACGAAAAGGCCAAGCAGATAGTATTCGAGCGGAAGGGTGCATCCGCATCCTACCTGCAGAGACGGCTTGGTATCGGCTACAACAGGGCCGCAAAGCTTGTTGAGCAGATGGAAGAGGAAGGAATCGTCGGTCCTGCCAACGGCTCCAAGCCAAGGGAGATTTTAAGGTATGAGTAAAAGTGCGATAAAAAACGGTGAGATAATAAGGGAGGAGGATGCACTCCTCCCCATAACGCTGAGGGAGGTGCAGTGCAACTACTCTGTCTATGAGGCCCTGAGGGTTCTCGGGGGGAAGGCCGTGCACCTTGCGGATCATGAAAAACGCCTTCGCGAGTCAGCATCCATGCTGAAAATGGATATTCCCGATCTTCCCCTTGAGGACTGGATCGCAAAGCTTGTAAGGCACGACGGACTTTCAGACGTGACGATGAGGATCCTGGTCGTCGGCGGAAAGGCTCCGCAGGTCTTCATTACATATCAGGAACTGCTGACATATCCCGACAGTTATTATGAAGAAGGAGTTGCCGTTACTACTTATGAAGGTGAGCGGTTCATGCCCACATGCAAGACCAGCAATCTGCTCTTAAGCTACCTGGCCCTCAATGATGCCAGGGAGAAGGGCGCTTTCGAAGCCCTGCTTGTGGACAGGAATTCAGAGGTGCTTGAAGGCACGAGAAGCAATTTCTATGCGCTTAAGGATGGCATGGTATATACTGCGGATAGTGCCAAAGTGCTTTCCGGGGTTACCAGAATATCCGTGCTTAAGGCGCTTGAGGAAATGGGCATACCCGTGGTGCTGAAAGCTCCGACAGTGAAGGACATCGAAAAGTGCGACGCGCTTTTCATTTCATCCACCAGCATG
>JBJEWN010000191.1:0-3323 GCA_051885075.1 Bullifex sp. | reverse complement strand
TTTCGTTATTGAGTTCATGCAGACCGTTCAGATCAATGTAGATGCATGTCAGGGACCCCGAGCACAAGTCCCCTGCACGGTTCCTGATCTTTTCAAACATGTTCCTGTTGTACAGGCCTGTCAGAATATCCCTCTGGCTTAAAATCACGGCTTTACGTTCGTATAGGAACCTTTCCGCCCTCTGAGCTGCAAAGAAAACTGAAAGTAATGCAGAAACAAAGCCGAAGATAATGGTATCTGCAATATCCACGATCAGGAATTCCGGGTTCTTGAAAGGTATTGCAAGTGCAATAAAGAAGATGACTGCTGAAAGTACTGCAATTGTCATTCTCAGAGGTCTGTCGATGAATAGGACCGGAAGCATGAGAATATAAGCCACGAAGGACACCGCATTTTCGTCCGGTGAAAAGTATGTTCCCTGAATGGCAACGGACAAAAGTATAGTCATGATGAACGCGTACATCCTGAAAATAAGTGCCCTGCCTTTAATGGATTTAAGCGGGTAGAGCATGATGCACAGTGCGGCCGCAGTGATGAATACGGGACGAAAGCTCCTGAATGCATCTGAGACGAAGGTGAGGAGGGCCATGAGAGGGAAGAGAATGCTTCCGATTGACGACAGCAGCTTAAGCATCCTGCAGTTTGTTTCATCGATTTCTTCTTTGATGAGTTGATAGTCATCATCGGATAGTCCTGATGTAAGAATATGTTGTTTCACTTCCCTGTTTCTCCTGTAATGGAGCAATGTTAGCCGGCAAAGTGTTGTCAAAGTGTCACATGATGTTATATTCGTATTTATGATCACATACGGAAATCTTGAAGGAATAGCGTTTTCGGTACTTACAGGCACATTCAATCTGGCGTTTTCCGACTACAGCCTTCCGATGCACATGAGTGAGGATGATATGAAAAATCATCTTTCCTCAAACAGTTTTGACCCATCACTCTCGTGCGGTGCATTTGAAAACGGCTGCCTTGTCGGTTTTGTCTTCATAGGCAGAAGGGGACGGATGATTTACGATGCGGGAACAGCGGTCGTGAAGGAATACCGTGGAAAGCATGTGGCCTCAGACATGCTCAGGCATATCATTGAATCCATGAAAGCAGATGGTGTGTCCGAGTTCGTGCTTGAGTGTATTTCCGGTAATGAAAAAGCCCTTAATCTTTACCGAAGTCTGGGCTTTACTGAGAAGCGTAAGCTTAGATGTCACACTCTTGAAGGTTTGGGAACTTTTTCTGATGATGTCAGTGAATGTGATGATTTCTCTCCGACGTGTCAGGACTTTGAGCCCTCATGGCAGAATGCCCCTGAATCACTTGATGATTGTGTGCTTTCATTTTGCCATGGCAGTAACCGCATGGTTGTAAGAAAGAGCGGAAGTGTGTGTTATTCATCTGCAGACCGTGTGCTTATCTCACATGTCCTCAAGGCATTCGGAAGACTCAGGTTCGTGAATGTCCTGAAGGACTCTGACCTTGATAAACTCCTGCGTGAGATGGGATCAAAAGTATTTGCAGAGCAGATTGAAATGCACATAATGAAACCATGAAAGCAATCGATCTCCACTCAGATACAGTACTCCGCTTAAGTGAGAACCCCGGTGAAACACTTCTGAATGCAAAGGGGCACATAAGTCTTTCAAAACTCATTGAAGGTGATGTGTCATGTCAGTGCTTTGCCCTTTTCACGAAGATGCATGAGCTTGCGGATGATGACGGCCTGACTCCTTTTGAGCGTCTTTCACATCTTCATGATGTTTTCATCAGGGAAGTTGAAGGATCAGATGGAAAGATAAAGCAGGCGGTAAGTGGTGCGGACATTGCGGAAAATGAGAGTAAGGGAATAATCTCGGCTCTCCTTACCATTGAAGGTCTTGATCCGCTGGTAGGAAAGCTTTCCAACGCTGAGAAAATCATCTCATGGGGTGTACGTATCGCGGGACTGACGTGGAACTGGGAAAATGAGCTTGCATATCCTCAGAGCAGTGACAGGGCCGTTATGAATGCAGGGCTCAAGAATTTCGGTCATGAGGTTATTGAACTCTTCAATGAGAAGGGTGTCATCGTCGATGTGTCACACTTAAGTGACGGAGGATTCCGGGACGTGATCGATTCAGCAGATAAGGTTGTTGCCACACACAGTAACTGCAGGGCAGTCACTCCTGATGACAGAAACCTTACTGATGATATGATCAGGTCACTTGCTGATAAGGGCGGCGTCATGGGACTGAATTTCTGCCCCTCGTTCCTTACCGATGATGAAAGTCATGAGTCACGCATTTCAGACATGGTGCGTCATGTGAAGCACATGATAAACGTGGGCGGGGAGGATTTGCCGGCACTTGGTTCCGACTTTGACGGAATCGGGGGAAAGCTTGAAGTGGACGGACCTGATAAATTCCCCCTCCTTTATGATTCCCTCCACACCTCGGGACTGTCACACAGGGTGCTTGAAAAGATGTGGAAGTCAAATGCACTGAGACTGCTCTGAGTCACTTTTCCTTCCACGCATTTCTCATCAGTTCGGGATGTCCCATCAGATGTGCATGGTCATTGAGAACCTCCAGTGTGAAGAGACCTGTTTCACTGTCATAAAGGAATTCAGTCAGTGATGTGTTCTCAAGGGAAGAACCGAAGGCCAGCTTATCTTTGAATGGCAGACCCAGAAGGCCTGCGATGAGACTCCTGATCATGCCTCCATGGGATACGATGAGTATGTTTTCGTGAGGGCTGTTTATCATCTCTTTTATGACGGGAAGTGCCCTTCTGTAAGCATCCTCCCCGCTTTCGCCTCCGGGAAAGGGGAGATCTGAGGTTCTTAAGAGACGTTCCTTCATGAAGGCTGAATACCGCTGTATCCGCTCTTCACTGTTAAGGCCCACTATGTCGCCCCAGTCGATTTCGTTAAGTCCATCCCTTCTTGCCACATCAAGGCTGAGACTCCTGTTGATGATGTACCCTGTTTCCATGGCCCGGAGCAGGGTGCTCGTGTACATGATGTCAAAGGATGATCCCTGAAGCCGCTTTTCAAGAAGCTCTGCCTGAAGGATGCCTTCAGGCGAGAGCTTTACGTCAGCGTTGCATCTGGAGCTGTCCTGCCGCCCGTGACGGACGAACACCAATCTCTTTTTCATAGTAACCCATCTTTCGGTCGTAGGACCCCCCGCTGGCTCTGCCGCGGGAAGGAGCCGACCATTAAGATATTGATGATGCGGATGAAACCAGCGTGATCCCACCAGCCCGTTCCAGCAGTCTCAGACGTTTATACGACCGTTCTTCAATAACGTTTCCTTTACCGTCTGCCGTCACGAAGGTTCCGGACG
>JBJEWN010000190.1:0-3330 GCA_051885075.1 Bullifex sp. | reverse complement strand
GTTCTCATGGAAGTTCACCAAAGGTACAGCCATTCTTGATACCGTCAAGGTTTCTGAAAAGAGGGATGGAATAGTCATCAGGTTCCATGAAGCGGAGGGAAGTGAAGCAAAAATATCTCTTTCCTTTGATGATAAGGTTTCCGGCGTATATGAGACGGATCTCATTGAGGAATCCGTAAAAAAGCATGAAGGGCATGAACTTGAGTTCACACCCTTCAGGATAAGAAGCCTTTATCTTAAGATCAGCCTCTGAGAGGAGCAATCAGCTGAGGCTTTCCGCCTTCCAGGCGGGAGGTCTCGGCTGCCAGTGCCACAAGATGGCTTTCGACACTGACCGCGAGGGTCGTGACAGTGCTGTCCACTTCACCGCCCTCAAGCAGGGAAACGAACTCGCTGATGAGCATCGCATCCCCACCGCCGTGGCCTGCAAAGTCTTTTTCCTCACGGCCCAGGTCAATTACTTCAGGCTCTTTGCCGAATTCCGTGATCTTAATGATGTTGTCATGCATGTCTCCGGTGATGTCACCGAGCGTTCCCATAACCTTGATCGTGCGTCCGCCGATGCTGGTGAATGCGGACATGGTAAGTGTTACCGTTGCGCCGCTTTCCATTTCCATTGCAACGATCTGGTTGTCAACGACATCATTGTCACAGTGGAATACACACCTTCCGTAAGGACCTTCCTTGATGGCTTTCGTTATGGACTCGACGGTGGGCTCATCAGAGAGCACGTCGATGGGCCACTCGGTATTGCCTCCGAGAATGCCTGTATCCTTATTCGTGAGGTAAATCTTCTCGGCATCGTACGGACACTTTTCCTTGGCCTTACATCCGTCCATGCATCGCATTGCAGCACCTTCAGGTGCGCACTCAGCCTTAAAGTAACTTAAGGAACCGTAGGAAGAAACGCTTCTGCACTTTGAATTACAGAGCCAGATGAGATAATCGAGGTCATGGCAGCACTTTGCAAGGATCATGGGGCTTGTATCTTCCTTCCTCCTCCAGTTGCCGCGTACGAATGAGTGGGCCTGATGCCAGTACCTGACGTTCTCAAGGGCCTGAACGGTTACAACACGTCCGATCCTTCCGCTTTCAATTGCCTTCTTTATTGTCTGGAAGAATGGTGTATATCTCAGTACGTGACAGACCAGCACCTTGCGTCCCGTCTCATCGCTTTTCTTCATGAGTGCCCTGAGTTCATTAAGATCAGGGCTTACCGGCTTTTCAAGCAGAATGTCATAACCCTTATCGAGTGCCATCAGTGCATGGCGCACATGATCCTGATCCTGTGTGCATATCAGGACGGCATCGGCAAGTTTTTCCTTTGAAAGCATATCCTCAACCGAGGAAAACACCATGTCCGGTGCAACGTTGTGTTCAGCTGCGGCAAGGCGTGTCCTTGTTTCGTCAAAGTCCGCAACGGCAACGACTTCAGCCCTGTCCTTCATGTCGAGAAGGATTGCGCCGTAGGCGGTCCTTCCGCGCGAGCCGAGGCCCGCTATAGCGATACGGATCTTCTTCTTTTCCATATCAACCTCCGTTGGAATGGAATTATAACCCCCGCATAGTGAGAAAGCAATATGGCTTATTCACAGTAAATGGAGTATCATTGAGCCATGAACAAAGAAGCACTTTCCCACTTTCCCATATCTTTCCCGATAAAGGATTCAAAAGCCCTTACGAACGGCATAATAAACACGACTGATCTTGTTACTGACGCAAAAGGCGACAGGTATATTTTCCAGCGTATCAACACCTCGATCTTCGCTGATGCCGAAGGCATGATGAAAAATATAGATACCGTCACATCCCATATAAGACGAAAAGCTGAAATGCGCGGAAAGGACCCCGAAAGGGCAACCCTTCACTTTCTGCCCTCTGACAACGGGACACTGCTTTACAGGGATGAAAGCGGTGCGTACCGCATGTCGAAGTTCATTGCCAATACAGTTTCCTTTGAGGGAAAGGCCACAAAGGAATCACTGGAGATGGCAGGGCGCGCCTTCGGTTCCTTTGCCCTGGACCTTGCCGATATCGATGCATCATCCCTCACTGAGACCATTCCCGATTTCCATAACACTCCCAAGCGCATAGCGCATTTTCTGGAGACAGTGAAGAATGATCCGGTTGGAAGGGTGGATACAGCCAGGGAAGATGTTGATTACCTCATCGGGTTAAAGGATGAGGCATCAAAGCTCGCGGGGATGAATCTTCCGCTCCGTGTCACCCACAATGATACAAAGACGAGCAACGTGCTTGTGGATAAGGACACGCTTGAACCGCTTGCCGTCATCGATCTTGATACCGTTATGCCAGGACTTCTCTGCCATGACTTTGCCGATTCCATCCGCTACTCCGCCAATAAGGTTGCCGAGGATGAAAAGGAGTACCGGAATGCCGGTCTGGACATTGAGATGTACCGCTCATATGCAAAGGGCTTCATCCCTGCAGTAAGCTCCATAATAACGGAAGAGGAAAAGAACACGCTCGTTCAGGGTGTGATCACAATCGTGTATGAGCAGGCTGTCAGGTTCCTGGATGACTACCTTGCCGGTGATGTCTACTACCATACAGATTACCCTGAGCATAACCTTATCAGGACAAGAACCCAGACAGGTCTTCTTAAGGATATGGTGGCACACAGAAGCGAGATGGAGGAAATTGCCCTCGATCCTGAGCTGTATCGCTGATGAACAGAACGTTTCTAATCAAACCTGCATCCTCCGCATGCAACATGCGCTGTACCTACTGCTTCTATAATGATGAAGCTGAAAACAGGGCCGTGAAGATGCATGGCTTCATGACGGAAGATACAGCACGGATTCTCATAGACAGGGCACTGGAGGAAAGCGACAGGGTTAACTTCTCCTTTCAGGGAGGGGAACCCACCCTTGCCGGACTTGATTTCTTTAAGTCCTTCACAGCCTATGCCCGGGAAAAGGGCGGTGACAGGGTCGCATTCTGCCTCCAGACCAACGGTTATGCCATTGACAGGACGTGGGCTTCCTTCTTCCGTGAAAACGGCTACCTTATCGGTCTTTCGATGGACGGGAACAAAAAGATCCACGATATCTACAGAAAGGGACCTGACGGAAAAGGTTCGTTCGTTAAGGTTTTCCGTGCATCATCATTCCTTTCAGCAGAGCATGTCGAATACAACATCCTTACAACTGTCAATAAGGACGTTGCCGAAAACATCGGTGACATCTTTGATTTCTTTGCCAGGAACAATTTCAGATATCTCCAGTTCATACCGTGTCTTGATGAGATAAGCGGAGAGAAGAACCCATGGTCACTGACACCCGGGCTTTACGGCAAGGCACTGAAGGT
>JBJEWN010000189.1:0-3337 GCA_051885075.1 Bullifex sp. | reverse complement strand
CACTCTTCAATTGAACCCGTGCATGGAGGAAGCTCCCTGTATACAGGCTCCGCGGTGGGGTAACCTCCGACTTCGTTCTGGCTGTCGATTACCTTTCCTTTTCCGCTGTAAAACTCCTCGATGAGCCTGAGGTCGACTTCATCGCGGTCGGCGGGTCTTGCACCGGAGTACTTCAGTACATAAGAGGGGACATCGGCAGCACTTATGACCGTAAGGCCATCGATCCAGATAGGCTTTTCATCAAGCAGGGTGACGGGAATTGACTCATCGGTAAGCTTTCCCGGAGTGACTCCGTCAGCTTTCACGATGATGTTGTCTTCCATGTAGCACCTTTCATCATTTTCAGGGTAGTTGGAACCGACCATTGCCGCCACAACTGTGGATTGTCCTTCCTTTTCGTAGTTTCCGACTATGGAAACTACAGGAGTTGAGGGCTGTTCCTCAAGGCCTTTCCATTCCTTTGGTATCCATGAAAGCCTGATCGCCCATGCACCTGGATCATAAATAAGATTATTTACAATGAGACCTGAGGAGTTGCCCTTGAACCATGGGTTTCTCTCGTAGTTGTGAGCGAAGTAGTTGCCTATGATCGCAATGTTGGTGCAGTCATCCATGACAAGAGTTCCCATTGAGTGGTTCATCGTCTGTTTTTTATGCACCGACCACGCCAGACACTCGCTTATGAAGTTGTTTGAATACGTGATGTCATGGGATGCATTCTCCGGTCCGTATCCTCTCTTTCCTGAAACAGAAAGGTTTTCGTCAACGCCCCAGGAAACCGAGCAGTGGTCCACCACGATATTATAGGAGTTTCCGTTTGCGGCCGTTGAGATCTCAGGTTCGTAGCCTTCCCCGATTTCAGCCCCTGCATCTCCCATCCTGAAGCGGACATGCTGCATTACGATGTCATGGGTGTTGAATGTGAGGCCACCCCTGATGAACGTGATTCCGGGTGACGGGGCTGTCTGTCCGGCAATCGTGAGATAAGGATTGTTTATTTTGATCTGCTGTTTGTCCAGGTCGATTATTCCTCCGACCTCGAATACAACAACTCTCGGTCCTTCCGCTTCAACCGCTTCCTTAAAGGAACCGGGCCCGTCACTGTTAAGGTTCGTGACCTTGATGATCCTGCCGTCAAGTCCTCCCCTTGTCTGAACCCCATAGCCTTCAAACGGTTTTGTTTCAGGCTCCATTGCACCCTGTGCGAAGAGAAGCGACAGTGTGCAAAGCACGATTAACATGGAAATTGCTCTTTTCATGAAATTCTCCCTTTTCCTTAATTGTCCTGCCATAAGCGAGGAATTCCAAAGTGACAGATTCACAACGGTGAGTGTCACTTTTTGTTCTTCAGACCCCGGGAAAACTGACACAGAGGTTAAAAGTGGCGGTTTTGGGTAAAATCCCGTTTGCGGAGGGAAAGCGCAATCAGTATTTTCAGAAACGAAAGATTGTTTCTCTCTGTTGCTTTCGTTAACGAAAATTTTACAAAAAAATTTCTTTTAGATTCGAAAGTACGGTGGTATCATTATCTTATTGATTACCATAGGAGGAACATGATGAAAAAAATAGTTTCCATTGCACTTATATCCATTATCGCCATGGTGATGGTTTTCGCACAGGGACTTCAGGAGGAAACCGTTTCCTTCCCCGATCCTGAAAAGACAATTACCATCGTCTGTCCGCAGGGAGCAGGCGGCGGAACCGACACGCAGACCAGACAGCTGGCAGAAGCCATGAAGGCAGTGTCCGGTTTTGACAACATAATCGTCGAGAACATCACCGGCGGTTCAACGGGTATCGGAACCAATGCAGTCATCGACTCAGAGCCTGATGGCTACACTCTTCTCATGTACGGTACATATGTAATCTGCGGTACCATGACAGGTTACACCGACGGATTTGAGAAAATGGACATGGTTGCCGGTCTTGACCTTGAACCCTTCATGATCGCAGTGAGAAGGGACAGCAGATTCTCAACACTTAAGGATGTCATCGAATATGCAAAGGCAAATCCCGGTAAGGTCACTTTAGGAAACGCAGGTGCAACCGCAACGACGGGTGTCGTGGCATACGGTCTCAATGTTGCCTGTGACAGCATCTTCAACGTAGTCAACTTCAATGGCGGTGCAGAGCTTATCCCCGCAGTCCTCGGCGGACACTGCGACGTGGGTATCTTCTCCCAGTCTGAAGTAAAGGCAAATCTTGATAACCTTCTTCCCGTCGCCTTCCTCGGAGACGGACACAGCGTCGTGGCTGAGTTCACATCAGTTCCCAACCTTGCGGAAGCAGGATATCCCGAGCTCAACGTTCCCGGAGGATGTTTCAGGGGTATCACATGTGCAAAGGGTACTCCCGATGATGTGAAACAGTGGCTTGCGGACACGATCGAGAAGGCATTCAATACCGATTCCTTCCAGGGATGGCTCAGAGCCAACGGCATTCTTCCCCAGTTCACCAAGCTCGGTGAGTTTGAGAAGTTCAATGACGATCTGGTAGAGACCATGAAGCCAATTCTGAAGGCTACCGGACTTGCCAAGGGCAAATACGCTGAATGATGACAGTGATGTCCCGGCGGAATGCCGGGACATGCTTTAAAGGAGGCATCCTCAATGAAAAACAAAGTTAAGCCGCTTCCTCTTGTAATGACGGTACTTTCCGCACTGTACCTGATCTATGTCATTTCAAGTGAAGATACGACATTAGTAGCTGATGCGGTCGGAGGGGATCCGGGCGGAAAACTGCTCCCCATGATCATAGCGGTGTTCCTGTTTCTGGGCTTTCTGTACATCACAATCAGGGAACGTCCGACAGGTGAGAAGATGGAAAAGGAGACACTTGTACTTTTCATCATCACCGCGGTGACTGCCGTACTGTACGTGCTTCTCACAAAGCTTGTCGGCTTTGTCATCCTGACTACTGTGGTCCTATATTCACTTGAATATCTTTTCACGACTGCTGAGATAAAGCGCCGTCCTGTCTCAGCCGCCATAGGCGGTGTGATTACCCTTATCATCACCGTTCTGGCATACACGCTCATGAGACTCACAACGAAGACGATCGGAAGAATGGTCCGCGCCGGAGCGCTTCCCTCATTCCTCGGATCAGGAACGGTCAATGCGGTCATTTCGCTTGTCTTCGTCGTTCTTTCTGTGGTGCTTCTGTACTTCACCCTGAGGAAGGCCGCGGTAAGGAAAGGATATGCCGAGGCTGCCAATGCAGGCCTCATTGCCTTTGCAGTAGTTCTCTTCCTTTACGTTGCCTTCAGACAGTTCTTCCTTGTCGCCCTTGCACAGGGGCTTCTGAAATTCTAGGAGGTATTTATGTCGGAATTCCTTCA
>JBJEWN010000188.1:0-3340 GCA_051885075.1 Bullifex sp. | reverse complement strand
GGGATGAAGGGAAATAACGCACACTTGTTCCGTCATAATGAATGTCCGTAATGACAAGCGGAAGGCGCAGAAGCCTGGTGTACTCCATGGTCCTGCTCTTTTTATTTAGCCTTATGATGTTGCTTTCCCCGGTGCGCTCCGCTTCCTCGCTGATCGATGCGATCGGAAGCATGTTGTAAACCTGGCCGTAGGAAACAAGAATGGAGCCTCTGGCATCATAAAGAGCAATGCCCTGCACTCTGGTGTCATTAAGGAACGAAGAGGGGTTGAACTGTCCTCTCTGAAGTTCAAAGACCGCATTGTTGAAGTTCTTCTCTATCTCATTGACAAGGCGCAGTCTCTCTGTGAGGAAGAGGGAGGAAGCAAGCACTATGACAAGTACGAGCAGTGCAAGGAATGCAACTGAAAGAGAAGCGGTCACCACCAGCTTCTCTCTCTTTATGCGTGAAAAAAATGATATCAGTCTGTTCTTTGTTTTTTTCTTCATCATGCCCTACATGGGATCATTCATAGCTCAGGGCCTCGATCGGATCAAGCTTCGATGCCTTTGCCGCAGGATACCATCCGAAGAAGATACCCACGAACATGCTGAAGCCAAGTGAGATCGCGATCGCACTGTAGCTGAAGTAAAGATCCCAGCCAACAACGTTGATTATAGCATAACTTAAGAAAATACCCAGTCCTATACCGATAAGCCCGCCAAGCACGGTCAGAGTGATCGCTTCCACAAGGAACTGTCCCCTGATTACCTTCGGGGATGCACCCAGTGCCTTGCGGATACCGATTTCCCTGGTTCTTTCAGCAACCGACACAAGCATGATGTTCATGATACCGATTCCGCCGACGACAAGGGAGATGGCGGCGATTGCAGCCAGGAACGAGGTAAACGTTCCCGTCACCTGATCAGCCATCTCGACAAGACTTGCCGCTGAGAACGTGGAGTAGTAATCGGAACCGACAAGTTTATCCAGGTAGGATTCAATGCGTTTGCTGACTTCAGTTGCATTCTGTCCTTCATTCACCTTACAGACGTATGATGACACATGGGTCATGTTCATGAATCTCTGGTCAAACGTGTTGATCGGCATGAACACCGTCTCATTGAATGAGGCACCGAGCATTGCATCCTTTTCATCCAGCACTCCCACGATCTGGTAACGTTTGGACTGACCGCGGAAAACTGAAATATATGACCCAACAGCGTTCCCGGCAGGGAAAAGATCATCCGCAAGGGTCTTTCCGATGACGACTACCTGACGGCGGTTGATGTTGTCCAAAGCGGAGAAGTAATCTCCGTAGAGCAGCTCCGCATTCATCACCGAGAAATAATTTGAGGTTATACCCTGTATCGAAACACTCTTTATTTCCTGCCCGCTTCTGATCCTTGTGCTTGAGGAATATGTGGGAAGGACTGTTTCTATCCCTGACACGTTGACCATCAGATCCTCACCGAACTGCGTATCGAATACATTCGTATTCCTGCTGTTTCCGGCAGGATACACTGTGACGAGGTCAATGCCACCGATGTTCATCGAAGTCGTTATGGAGGCAGTGGCACTCTGTCCGAGGTTGAGGATCGCCACGACCGCCGCGACACCGATGATGATGCCGAGCAGGGACAGCAGCGTTCTTAATTTATTGTGGACCATGGAGGTCAGTGCGATTTTGATGTTTTCAAATATCATTTCAGAGCTCCTCCACTATATGACCGTCCCTGATGTACACCTGGCTGCGGCAGCGAAGCCCGAGCTTCCTGTCATGTGTGACGAAAATGACGGTTCTGCCTTCATCGTTCAGATCCTGGAAGAGTTCCATGATCTGGTCTCCTGTCTTACTGTCCAGGGCACCGGTAGGCTCATCAGCAAGCAGGATTGCAGGATTGTTCACCAGGGCACGTGCGATCGCCACCCTCTGCTTCTGTCCGCCGGAAAGCTCGGAAGGCAGGTGCTTCATCCTGTCCTTAAGGCCTACCCTTTCCAGGAGCATTTCGGCACGCTCCCGTCTTTCATGCCCTTTGACTCCTGCATACAAAAGCGGTGTCATGACGTTTTCAAGGGCTGTCTGCTTTCCCAGCAGGTTGAACTGCTGGAAGACAAAGCCAACCTTCTTGTTTCTGAGAAATGCCAGCTCTTCCTCACTGAGGTTGCTGGTGCAGTCGCCGTCTATTCTCAGAAACCCGCTGGACGGCGTGTCGAGACATCCGATGATATTCATCATCGTGCTCTTTCCCGATCCGCTGGGCCCCATTATCGCAGTGAAGGAACCACGCGGTATCTGGAGCGAGACACCGTCAAGGGCCTTAACGCAGAAGTCACCGACAATGTAATATCTCCTGACGTTATACAGTTCTATGACGTTACCCATCATCTGCCTCTGTTATTACCTGCCGGAGCGCTTCCTCCGCCCATCATCATGGCCATTGCTTCCATACCGCCGCTCTTGGTATATGTAAGCACGTCGCCGACCTTCAGGTCTCCGGAAAGAAGCTGACAGTACCCCTCTCCGAGGTACTTGACCCTGACGGTGACCGTCTCGGTTGTATCAGGCCCGGTCTTCTTCTGAACTGTAGTGACTCCTCCGCGTCCTGTGGTTACCGCTGCCTGCGGGATAAGAAGCATCTGAACATCACCCTCAACCTGGATCGTGCCTTCAAAGCTGTAACCGGGCTTGAGTGCTGCGGGAGGATTCTCAATTGTGAGTTCAACTGCCACTACACCTATGCCCTGGGATGTGTATGTTCCCAGCATCGGAATGTATGAAACGGTTGCCTCAATGGTTTCACCGGGAAGGGAGTCGAAGGTAAGATATGCCTTCTGGCCAAGCTCCACGCTTCCCATGTCTATTTCATCGATCTGAACGGTAGCCTTAAGCTTTGAAAGATCAACGACGGTCATTACCGAGGATCCTGCTTCGAAGTAGTCTCCCTCATTGACTGAAACCTTGGCAACGGTACCGTCGAAGTTGGCGACAAGGTTTGTATATTCAAGGTTATTCTCAGCATTCTTCAGCTGAAGGCGAAGTGTCTCAAGCTGTGATGCAGAGCCTGACAGTTCTGCCTGCCTTATCTGGTTCTGCAGGTTTTTGACCTGATATGTCTGACTTGTGTTGTCGATTGTGGCAAGGAGCTGTCCCTTGGTGACATCATCGCCTTCCTTTACGTAAACGCCGGTAACGGCACCGGTTGACCTGAACTTGGCTTCCTGGGAGTCAAATGCCTCAACGTAACCTGAAAGATCTATGACCGTCGTATAGACGTTCTCCTCAACGGGAACCTCAACAGTGGTGACCGCACCGATCATGGCTGTGGCTTTCGCCTCGAAATCCGCCTTGACCTTGTTGT
>JBJEWN010000187.1:0-3340 GCA_051885075.1 Bullifex sp. | reverse complement strand
ATGACGGACTAAAAAGTATATGTAGTTAGACAAATATACCGGGAATTCAAGTTTACCGAAAAGGGAGAGGAAACGTACATAATGGATCCTGAATGAAGGAAGGCCGGAGAAAATGACTGGATGTCTGCCCGCTGGACCAACGGCATGCTTGCCCATCATTCTGGTGTCTGGGAAAAAGGGAAAACCATATTCTGCGGCCACTGGCACACATCCTTTGCCCATTCAAAATATGAGGGAAAAGGCGGCCCTGAGTTCGGCCCGGGGGAGGATTTCTCTCCATATGTCGCTAAAGGCATTACCGCACTCGATGCATGCACTGCCCACACGGGCATGGTCAATGTCGTTATCGCGGAAGATTAAAGGAATAAGACCATGGCTCTGCAGTACCGAGGCTGCAGCTGTCAAATAAAAATCAAATAAAGATCAAATAAAAAATACACCAAAGTCATACATATCAAACCTGTTATGTCTGACTTTGTCCTGTTTTTCACTCTGATCGTCAAATGAGCGCAAATAAGCGTCAAATAAAACTCAGGCCCAGTAAGGGATATATCTTGAGAACTTATTGCTGCTTGCAGGATCTGATTTCTTTATCAGGCCTGCTTCGGAAGCATCCCTGATAAGCCTTGATATCTGCGATGTGTACGATTCATCAAGTCCGAACCTTGCTCTGAGTGTTGCATTGCTCATTACTTCCCCATTGACGTATGTAATGCATGCGTGCGAATAGCAGGACCAGAGTTTATCTTCTTTGGTCATGCTGCTGAATGCAATGAAACTCAGGACTGTCACCTTTGTCAGTTCAAGCCTGTCATATACTGATACTGTCGGAGTCGGCAGGTATTCCTTCTCACAGTCCATTGTGATCCTGTCCCATCCTGAACCGGCAATCTCACACATCCTCATGCGTCTCATCAGATCGGCAAGTCTGATATTCCTGCTTTTCGGAGGATTATCTATAAAACGTCTTGGATCAACAATGGGGCAGCCCGGATTGGTCACCTCAATTCTGGAACTGAATACTTCCACAGATATGCCCTGTCCATTAACTGACAGGTCCTGATGTATCATGGCATTGGATATAACTTCCCTTACGGCTCTTTCCGGGAATCTTTTTTCCGTTGTTCTCAGACCTATCCCAATTACTTCCTTTGAAGGAAGAACCCCATCCAGGAAAGCAGTCATCTTGCTGTAAACAAGTGCATACCCTGATTCAAATACTGAGTCTTTCAGGATCTCTGCCTTTGTGTTGTCAGCATAGACTATTACCCTCAGCCGTTTGTCACGGACGGATGGAAAATCCCTGAGGTTAATCGCAAACAGCAGGGCGCCCAGATTTGTGATGGAATAGAGACCATTATCCTGTTTACTGATAAGATCATCTGAAAGGGCATAGTTCAGCACTACTTCAGGATTATTATTCACGTTAAGTCCCTGAAGGATGAAGTAATTTGAGAAATCAAGCAGTGAGAACACATCCGATGATGTAAGATCTGTTTTTGCCTTCAGAAGTTCGTAATCCGTTTCAGAAAGCTTTTTCCACAGCTGAGACTGGAGGTCAGGATAATCCTTCAGAGGTTTTGTATAGCTTCCGATCCTGATATATGGATTACCGTTGAATGTAACAGGCATTCTGAAAGATCTTTCAATTGTCAGAACCACAACTGCTTTTCCGTCTATTACGCAGTCATCAAAGTCATAATGAGCATTCGCAGACAGGCTCCGTCTGAGAAAAGATGATATTTCCTCACATCCCCTGAGTTTGCTGAACCTTGTATGTTCAGTACCGACAACACTGTGGGTCTGATCATCGATTCCCCACACCATATAGGCATTTTCCCTGTCCAGAAGACAGGCACTGTTGGCAAGTGCACTGATATCCTTACCGATCATGTCAGGATCATAGTTATTATGTTTGAACTCTGCATATTCTGTTTCCGCAGGCAGGGAACAAAGATTGAGTACGAGATTCATAAGAGTGTCAGCATAGGTTTCCATGGACCAATCATACCATAAACCAATAAGCTGTCAAATAAAAATCAAATAAAGATCAAATAAAAAAAATACACCAAAGTCATACATATCAAACCTGTTATGTCTGACTTTGTCCTGTTTTTCACTCTGATCGTCAAATGAGCGCAAATAAGCGTCAAATTAAAAAGCTCCGGCATTTTAACCGGAGCCCATAATCATTTATGATCGGAAGATCACTTCTTCTCAGCCTTCTTCTTTTCCTCGTACTTCTTCTTAAGGTCGTCGGAAACACTCTGGGGAACCTTGCCGTACTTGGCAACTTCCATCGTGAACTCAGCCTTACCCTGGGAAAGAGAACGGAGGACAGTTGAGTAACCGAACATCTCTGAGAGAGGTACTTCAGCAATGACCTGACACTGGTTGTTATCCTCAGTGGAGGAGATGATCATACCTCTTCTCTGGTTGATTGAACCGAAAATGTTACCCTGGAACTCGGAAGGACCTTCAACCTCAACCTTCATGATAGGCTCGAGGATTGCGGGCTTTGCCTTCTCATATGCATCCCTGAATGCGCCGATGGCTGCAGTCTGGAATGCCATATCTGAAGAGTCAACCGGGTGCCATGCACCATCGTTTACGACACAGCGGACGCCGACAACGGGGAATCCGATCTGGGTACCCTTCTTCATTGCGGTCTGGAAACCCTTATCACAGGAAGGAATGTATTCAGTGGGGATCGCACCGCCCTTTACTTCATCAACGAACTCATAGTCCTTGACTTCCTCACCGTCAACCTGAACGATCGGCTCGATGTAACCTGCCACACGTGCATACTGACCGGAACCACCCGTCTGCTTCTTATGGGTGTAGTTGAAGTCAGCTCTCTGCGTGATTGCCTCTCTGTATGCAACCTCAGGCTGACCTACTTCAACCTCTGCCTTATACTCTCTCTTCATTCTTTCAATGTAGACATCGAGGTGGAGCTCACCCATACCCTTGATGATCGTCTGAGATGATTCAGGATCAACATAGGTCTGGAATGTCGGGTCTTCCTTGGTGAACCTGTTAAGAGCCTTTGCCATGTTGTCGGCAGCTTTCTTGTCGATGGGCTTGATTGCAAGGGAGATAACGGGTTTGGGTACGTACATACTGGTCATGGAGTAGTTGACACCGGGTGCACAGAAGGTATCACCTGAAGCACAGTCGATACCGAAGAGTGCAGCGATCTCACCGCATCCTGCCTCGTTGATATCCTCCATGGTGGAAGCGTGCATCTTTACGAGACGGCCGACACGGAACTTCTTTCTTGACCTTGTGTTGTAGAGTTCATCACCCTTCTTGATCTTTCCCTGATAGATACGGATGT
>JBJEWN010000186.1:0-14964 GCA_051885075.1 Bullifex sp. | reverse complement strand
TCCTGATAAGAACCAGAGGATATTCGCCTACTGCAGGAGCGGAAACAGAAGCAGACAGGCAGCCTCAAAGCTTGCATCTTTCGGATACTCCGATATAATCGAGTTCGGAGGAATCAATTCCTGGAAGGGAAAAGTCGTAAAGTGAAAAACCGGACTGCCATAATCTTCAATACCTCACTGGTGGTCATGCCATTACTGTCCATTGCCTCGCTGGCACTGAAATGTCCTCCGCTTACGATAACGCTCTTCACAATCAGCTACCATCTTATTGCGAACATGGCAGCAGGAGTGCTTTCCAAAGTCATACCTTTCAGGGAAGGATCCCCATGTTTCACAGTCAGCGACAGGGAAATGGAGTGGTATGGAATAATCCGAGTCAGAAAGTGGAAGGACAGGGCCCCGACATATGAGCCCGAAGCATTCAGGACCCTTGACATGAAAGCGCTGAGACGGGCAACAGAAGGTGCGGAAGTGTGTCATCTCATCAGTATTTTCTTCAGCATCCTGCCCGTACCAATTGCCCTCCTATCAGATTATCTCAGACCTGGGATGGCCGCTTTCGCAATAACATCATCACTTGCACTGCTTTTCAATCTTGCGCTCATCGATATCCAGCGCTTCAACAGGTACAGAATTGACAGGATAATCAGAAAGACCGGGACGACTTAGACGATCCCGGTCAGAAAACGGATGTTTCAACAAAAAGAAGGTGGAAAAACTCCGTACCGTATGATTATAATATCATGATTATTAACACATAACTCCCGATATTATCAGGATTTGACTGCTTATCTTACATATTTCGGTGCTTATAAAAATGCAGTGGTAACCAGAGATACACTCAAATAACAGCAAGATACATATTGAAAGGTAACATTGTGTCGGACAATGCCGTGTCACTTAGACTATCCTCAAAAAAAAGAAAACAGAGCATCGCGCCTTACGGTAATTATTTTTTGTTTGGTGAAGTCTGCTTATATACGGTGTTTCCTGACCCAGGCAAGAAGATCTTCATACCCCATTTGGCCGGAGGCAACGCCAAGACCTGCCTCAGCCACATCATTGTTGGAACAGTCCAGATGGATGCCGTTGACCTCAAGAAATGTCAGCATAACATACATGCCGATACGCTTGTTGCCATCCACAAAAGCATGGTTGGAGATCAGCGAATAGCCCAGCATTGCGCCTTTTTCTTCTTTAGTAGGATATAGTTCCTGACCATCAAAAGTCTGAAAACACCCTTTCAGTGCACTGTCCAGTAAGCCGATGTCGCGTAATTCCGGGCTCCCTCCTGTTTCGGCTATGATGAGCTGATGCAGCAGCAGGACCTTCTCTTCTGAAAGCCGGATCATTTGGCAAGTTCCTCAAATGCAGGCTTGAATTTCTTCAGGATTCGGGCGGCAATGATATCAATTTTCTCATCATCCGTCATATCGAAATAAGTTGTTGATTCCATATCGACCAGAAGATACTTCGGCCTGTTGTTCTTAAAGATAACCGCCTGTCCCTGGGCATCTGCGATACGTGCTACGCGTGAGAAGTTCTGATTAGCTTCTGATGCGGAAACTATGGTATTGGTGTTAATCAGCATAAGCATTTCTCCTGTGTGCATCATACCACGAAGAGTATGTATAATTAAACCTATTTCGAAGATCAACAATATTTTATGAATGGCTTGGGTACACACTCAGGATGCGTTAAGCAGCTGCATGATAAGGACAATAGCATATTCGTCTACTTCTGGAGCGGAAACAGAAACAGGGACACGAATGTCCTGCGACTGGCAACTGAAGGTGCGGAAGTATGTCATCTCATCAGTATTTTCTTCAGCATCCTGCCCGTACCAATTGCCCTCCTATCAGATTATCTCAGACCTGGGATGGCCGCTTTCGCAATAACATCATCACTTGCACTGCTTTTCAATCTTGCGCTCATCGATATCCAGCGCTTCAACAGGTACAGAATTGACAGGATAATCAGAAAGACCGGGACGACTTAGACGATCCCGGTCAGAAAACGGATGTTTCAGTTAAAAGGAGGACTGAAAAAACTCCGCATTGGATGATATGATAATATCATCATTATAACGGTGTTGTTATAAGTTTAGCGCCATATTAATATGATAATACCGTCATACAGGAGTTTTATGATCGAAAGAGGATGTTCCGTCACGACAGACGGGCTTGAACATGAGATAAAGATCCACGGCAGTGATGATTTCCCGCTTGCATGCTATGAGGAAGATGCGGATAAGTACCCCGTTAAAATGCACTGGCACGATGAGTTTGAATTCTTCTTCGTCCATGAAGGCGTCTCGGAAGTGCATGTGGGTACAAGGGTAATATTGCTTGAGGAAGGTAATGCGATATTCATCAATTCCGGACAGCTGCATTCCGTGAAAGGAGGAATCCTCAGATCAATTGTATTCAAAGAAAGGGCAATCGCTCCCGAAGGCAGTGTGTTTCAGAAGAGCCTCACAAAACCTTTATCAGCAGATCCATCAGCCGCATTCATCACGTCATCAGAGCTGACACCTTTGCTCAGTGAAGCGTGGGAAGCGGAAAACCGGCTTGATCGGGACAGGTACAATCTGGAAAGGTACCTTGTCACCAAAGCGATGGGAATCGTGAAGGCCCTGCTTCCGGTATCGGATGACTCACATGACACGGCAGTAACTGACAGGATGAAGAAAATCCTCAGGTACATTGACCTTCACCTTGCTGATCCCATATCAAATGCACTTCTCTGTGAGGAAGCATCCGTAAGTGAGAGCGTGCTTCTGAGGATGTTCCGCTCCACGGTCGGGACATCCCCGATAGAGTACGTGCTTTCCCTGAGGCTGGATAAGGCAGAGTACCTTCTTATTTCAACAGACATGAGCATAAGCGAAACGGCAGCACTATGCGGTTTTTCGGACATGAGCTACTTTTCAAAAGTTTTCAGACAGAGAAAGGGAATGACTCCTTCTGAAAGAAGAAGGGCCAGCCTTTGCTGACCCCGTCTTACCTTATTTTATTTTCTTCACTTCAGTGTAAGCCATTATGAACGGGCCAACACCCTTTGCATCGTTATCGACGACAGGCTCGGAGATGTAGTACTCATAGCTTCCGTCACGGCGTGTGTTGTTCTCAGGTCCGAGTCCTGCCACGAGGCAGATGCCGCGGAGGTTGAGGTCCCCGTTTTCGGCAGACATGCGGTTCTTCACTATTCCGTTGAACACATCAAGGCCCTTTGCCCTGTACTCTTCAGGCAGGATTCCAAGACGCGTACCCTTTAAAAGTGCGTATGCAACCATTGCGGAACCTGAAGTCTCGATGTAGTTGCCTTCCCTTCCCGGGAAGTTCGGTACCTGCCAGAACATCTTCGTTTCCGCATCCTGGTAGGAAAGGATTCCGTCGATTGCCTCACGGAATATGTCCGCGATTACCTTACGGTCATCCACACACTCATCTGCCATGAAGGACCAGACATCGACAAGACCCACGAGGAACCAGCCGATCGAGCGGAGCCAGAAGTTGCGGCTCAGGCCCGTTGTCTTATCTGCCCAGAAGAGGGTTCTTGATGAGTCATATCCATGGTAGTAAAGCTTTGCCTTCTCATCGAACATCAGTTTCCTCACATTGGAAAACTGCCTTACGATGTCGGAGTAGTCCTTACCGCCGAAGACAGTCATGTACCGGGTGTAAAACGGCTGCATCATGTATAGCCCGTCAAGCCACACCTGATCATGGTAGATGGCTTTATGGAAGAAGTTTCCTTCCTTTGTCCTGGGATGCTCCTTCACCTGCGAGTAGGAGAGCTCGATTGCCTTAAGGTACTTCTCCTTTCCCGTATAGTCGTAAAGGTCAAAGAGTATCCTGCTCTCGCACACATCATCCGTTGAAAACTTCTTCGGGTCATAGCCCCTTATCGAGCCATCCTCGAATACATAGTAGTCGACGAAGTTTACGACGAAGTCGAGGTATTTCTTATCACCCGTTGTCTTATACATCTCCAGCAGTGATGTGGTCATGCATCCGTCGATGTAGTTCCAGACAGGCTTCTTCCCCTGTTTGATCGATTCAATGTTCCAGAGCGGCATGTCAGGTGCGCTCGTCATGAGTTTTTCAATATATCTGTCAATGTTCTCGTACATAATATGGAAATGATAACACATCATCGTCTGTTATGCGAAACGGGAAATATCATGCATATGAATTATTTCACTTCCGATGGTTCTGTCAGCTTTTTGTCTTATCCCGACTGCCGTGAAGGGAGTCTGCGGTTACAGCCGCGCTTCCCGCGGCCATCAGGGCAAAGGCAATGACAAACTGCCATGTGATCGTGCCTGAACTAATGATGAATGACAGAATGACGCTGATAAACGGTGCAGCGGCATAGAAAGCGCTTGTGCGGGCAGATCCGAGAATGCTCTGAGCCCTGACGTAGGTGAAGATGCTGAGTCCGTAGACAACAAACCCGAGTGCAAGGATTTTCATTATAGCGGCAGTTTCCGGAAGCGCCTCGCCGGAAAGTAGTGCGATGACAAAGGAAACCGTTCCTGAACACAGTCCTTTGATTATTACTATCTGGTAGGTGCTTTTGTCAGATATGCTTCGTGTGCAGTTGTTCTCAAAGCCCCAGCATAAGGTTGCCAATAGGACGAAGAGAGACCCGGATGAGAAGCGAAGGCTTCCGCCTTCGAATGAAAGGATCGCGGATGAAAGTGTAACTAGCATTATCGCAATCCAGAGCAGAAGTGAAACATTTTCCCGGAACAGCATGAATGCAAAAAGAGTGGTAGCAACTATCTCGAAGTTTCCGAGAAGGGAGGCATTGGCCGCCGATGCGCTTTTAAGCCCCGTCATCATGAATATCGGAGCCGCGACATCCAGTGCTGTCATTCCGATGACGTATGGAAGATCGGTTTTTCCCAGACGGTCACTTTTCCTCTCTTCCTTTGCATGAAAAATGTACAGTACAGATACACCTGCACCTGCCCCAAGGTAGAGGAAGGCTGCCATCATTACGGGAGGAACGGAGGAAAGCAGTGTTTTGGACAAAGGAACGTTAAGGGCATAGAAGAGTGCGGCAAGCAATGCATACATTACTCCCTTCAGTCTTATGCTCATCCTTCACGCCTCCTCTTTAATGTGTTAGTATAGCCGGAAAAAAGCAAATGGGAAAAAAACATGAAAACATTCACAATACTCGGAGCAGGCAGGCTCGGCACGATCATTTCAGAAGCCTGGAAGGCAGGTCTTCTGGAAGGATACAGACTCACAGGAGTTTTTTCCAGGAATAAGGATGATGCTCTTCGCCTTACGGCAGGCACCGATGCACTTGCAACGGACAGAATCAATGACATCATCGCACTCAAAGCGGACTTTGCCGCTGAGTGTGCCTCAATCGCACTTTTGAAGGAAGTGTGCATCACACTTCTTGAAAACGGCACTTCGGTCATTCCTCTCTCGATCGGGGCATTTGCGGATGAGGACTTTCATGAGAGAGCCGTCACTGCGGCAATTAAGGGAAAAACAAAGATACACATTCCCTCAGGTGCAGTCGGAGGTTTTGACGTGCTTTCCACCATCTCACTCATGGCACGCTACGGAAAGACGGGACTTAAGGCAGGAATCCACACCCATAAAGGACCAATGTCACTTAAGAACACTCCGCTCTTTGATGAAGCCCTTATGGACAGTGAAAAGAAAGTTTTTGAAGGAACGACAAAGGAAGCCATCGCCCTTCTCCCGACGAAAGTCAATGTGGCTGTTGCATCGGCACTTGCAACTGCAGGTCCGGCAGACACTGAAGCTGCCATCACAAGCGTGCCCGGTTTCATCGGTGATGACCACATGATAACAGCTGAAACTGACGGTCTTAAAGCCACCGTGGACATCTATTCCGCCACGAGCGACATTGCGGCCTGGTCAGTCGTCGCGCTCATGAGAAACCTTACTTCACCGATAGTCTTCTTCTGAGACATCACCTCTGCCGAGTGTCGGTCCATGGTGGGAGACCACCATGGCAGCCAGGTGGTCCGCACTCTTAAGGGCGCTGTACTTATCATACCCCCGCGCCATGCATGCCATATAGGTTCCGCAGTGACAGTCACCTGCACCGACAGTATCCACCGCAACTGTCTTTTCACCCGGGTGCCTGATGATGAGCCCATCGGAATAAACAAGTGAACCTTCGGCCCCGAGGGTCACGATGACATCACCGTGACTTTCAGATGCAAGTACTTTCACTGCTTTTTCAATATCCCTTTCCCCTGTATACTCAGCTATTTCCATGTCATTGAGATGGATGACCGGAGATAGTGCCATGAGGCGGGAAAGACGATTGCGGTCAATCGTCATCAGCCTTGGGCCAGGGGCGAAGTAGATATCACTTATTCCGGAAGACTCAAGGAAGGTTATGATTTCATCATTCCCATCCTCCTCAAGTTCAATGCCGCATACATAGACCTGTGAAAATCCGGAAAGATCGTATCCGCTAAGCCAATTTCCGCGGAAAGTGTATTCCACGCCGTGGTATGCAAGAAAGCTTCTCTCCCCGCCGGGCTCAACGATGCATATGCATGCACCATGGGGCTCAGGTGAGGTTCTGAATGGTTCAAGTCCCTGTTTTTTCAGTTCATTCCTGACATAATCCCCGTAAATCCCGCTTCCGAGCGTGAAGGCATGAAGGACAGGAGCACCCGCAAGACGCAGGGCTGCTGCCACATTGTTGGCGCACCCTCCGAGTGAGATATGGTGGGCTTCTGTGTTAATGGAATCGGCTGAGGACGGAAGACGCGGAGACGGTATTACGATATCCACGGTGCATGATCCGATTACGAGTGTCTTTTTCAATTCAGGGCCCTCCGCAATGTCTGTACTTTAATACGGATGCTCCTGTTTTTCCACTGCCCGGTCCTCTTTTTTCCGAGAGGGAGCGTAATCAGGAGAAGATTCACTGACACCCTGCAGCACATGCCAGTATCCGTTTTTATTGGCACCGACATGTTCAATAAGACCGTTCTTCTTCAGATGGGAAACAGCATTGTCAATTGCAGTCCTGCTGACACCGACTATCCTTTCCAGCTCCGTTTTCCTGACATCAGGATTGTCACGCATTGCCGAAAGTACTTTTTCCTGGGTACCGGACAGATGAACACTGACTTTTTCATCATCCTGAACGTTTATCCATCTGAAAGGGATTTTCACTGCTATGGATTTTTCCCTGAACTCAAAGGCATTCCTGCCGTAGCACTCCGTGATTATGGGAACACCACGGCCTGTCTTCTCACTTATGTGGAGCTGCAGGAATATTTCCGAGAGTTTCCTGTTAACGGGAACCGACTCACCCCTGAAAAAACCTTCCATGGTCTGTTCTTCATCAAGGGTTCCCCTTGACAGGATTTCAATCCTGTCGGAAAAGACCGTTATCATCGGCTCATTGCCTGTCACCCATAGATTATGCACGAATGCGTTGATCACGGCTTCACGGAATGCCGCATTCTCAAAAAGAGGTACATCCTTCCGTTCAACGACTCTTTTAGTTTCGTCAGCCTGAATCATGTTCAGCACATCACCGTACCGGAGCACATCATCAAGAGTATACAGAAGGCACTGATAACCGAATTCACGTACGGAGAGCATGGTATCTGCCTTGCTTTTACCTGAAAAAATGGCAACCCTGAGAGGCATATGGGAGTTATCGGATAGCAGCTGTGCCAGGATGTTGTATTTACCTTCCTCCGTATAGAAGGAAAGGTTCTTTCTGAATGTATCAGGATTAAGTCTTACTCCCTTTGCACCGTAATAGATCAGGAGCTTCTCAAATGTCAGATCCTGATATTCAGACGGAGTGTTTTCAATGGTCGGCTTTCCGTGTCTGAGAATATCAAACAGATACGACTCCTTCTCGGGAAGTCTGCGCAGATTTTCCCTGCTCGATCCGATTCTGATAAAACGTTCCCTGCCGAAAGCCGTGGGAACCCTACTGGCACGCGGAATGATAAGCAGGACAACCTTCTTTCTTTCAAAGTATTCAGTAACAAAAGTGAAGTTTATATCCGGAGAAAGCTGTCTGGCCAGAAAATGCTTCAGAGGCTCATTCTTCACATCCTGATCAGGATTGAAATCAGTACCCACAATTTCGTGAGTCTTATCATTCACACCCCAGATGAAGTATCCTTCAGGTCTTCCCATTAAGGCAGCACTGTTGGATATCGCTGAGATGTACTCCCCAAGTTCAGATGGTATATACCAGTTTTCTTTAAACTCAAACCATTCCCTTTCTGAATCATAAGAGCAAAGCTCTTCAATTATTTTCCTGACATCATGCATTTCATCACCTGCCTTATCACCTGCAATATTATCATACATGGGTAATAAAAGGGTGATAAATTTATCCATGCATCTCAGATCATCACCGCCTTCTTATGGTATCATCACAAACATGGGCAGAATAATCACGGGTATTACGGCACATGTCGATGCGGGAAAGACTACGCTTTCGGAAGCGCTTCTGCTTGCTTCAGGTGCTATCAGGAATGCAGGAAGGGTCGATGACGGAAATGCTTTTCTCGATACTGAGAAGATTGAAAAGCGGAGGGGCATCACGATATATGCAAAGGAAGCGATCCTTTCGGACAGAGTTACCCTGATCGATACTCCGGGCCATGTGGACTTCACATCGGAAATGGAGCGTACCCTCTCAGTACTTGATGCGGCAGTGCTTGTCATCAGCGCACCTGACGGAATTCAGGCTCATACAAGGACACTATGGCACCTTCTGGAAGATGCATGTGTTCCGGTTCTCATTTTTGCAAACAAGATGGATATGGCAGGTGCCGACAGGAACGCACTTAAGCAGGAACTGAAGAAGGGATTATCGGAAAACATAGCGGACTTCACTTCCATTGACATGGAGGAAATCGCTTCATGCGATGATGATCTCACAGAAAAGTATCTTTCAGGTGAGAGTATCAGTGATGATGACATCAGGAGGGTCATCAGGGAAAGAAAGCTCTTTCCCCTGCTCTTCGGTTCGGCACTTAAGTTTCAGGGAACTGAGGAAGTGCTTTCAGTGCTTGAAAACTGCTTCACTCCGATAACTGCATGCAATGATTTCGGAGCCATAGTGTACCGCATAAGCCGGGACCGGAAAGGAAACAGGCTTACCCATATGAAGATCACGGGAGGCGTTCTTCATGCCCGGGATGAACTCGGAGGGGAAAAGGCAAATGAAGTACGCCTCTTCTCAGGTGAGAAGTACGAAAGCGTCAGGGAGGTCCCGGCAGGTGAAGTGTGCACGGTTACGGGGCTTAAGAATTCCTTTCCGGGGTGTACGTACGGCAGTGCGAAGGCAAAACACATTCCCCTGATCGAGGCTCCCCTCATATACACTGTCACATCCGAAGATGTGAACGATACTCAGAAGCTGCTTGGCATGATGAGGGAAGTAAGTGATGAGATGCCTGAGCTTAAGGTCACACTAAGCGAGAAAGGCGATGTCACCCTCTCCCTTATGGGAGAAGTCCAGACCGAAGTCATAACGGAAACGGTGAAAGACCGGTACGGTGTCACTCTTTCCTTCCAGGATGGCAGGATCGCATACAGGGAAACGATTAAATCTCCCGTAACGGGTATGGGACACTATGAGCCGCTGAAACACTATGCGGAAGTGCACCTCACTCTTAAACCTCTTGCGAGAGGTACAGGTCTGGTCGTCAGCTCAGATTTAAGTGTCGATGTGCTCGATACCAACTGGCAGAGGCTAATCCTCACCCACCTTGCCGAAAAGCCGCATAAGGGAGTGCTGACCGGCTCTCCGATAACGGACATTGAGATAGAGGTTACTGCGGGAAGAGCCCACCTGAAACATACGGAAGGAGGTGACTTCCGTCAGGCAACCTACAGGGCTGTGCGGCATGCGCTGATGAGAGCTGAGAACGTACTGCTTGAGCCTTTTTATTCCTATTCGGCAACCGTTCCGGAGGAGTGTGCGGGACGCTTCATGAGTGATATGGAAAGACTGAAGGCAGAATGCACCATAACCGATAACAGGTCAGGCATCATGACACTTTGCGGAAGAGGTCCTGTTCCCACGATGATGAACTATGCCGTTGTACTCAGGTCTTACACCAGAGGGGAAGGTGTCATATCACTGATGCCTGACGGCTATGAGGAGTGCCATGACAGCGACATGGTAATTGCTGAAACAGGGTATGATGCCGAAGCGGATAAGGAAAACCCTGCTTCCAGCGTCTTCTGCTCCCATGGGGCCGGTTACACAGTCCCATGGCAGGAAGCTGAAGCGCACATGCACATCAGGCCTTAACCCTCCGTGATCGCACTACCAGGAATATCACTGTACAGAGGGTGATGGCTGAGACGATGTACCCTGCTGAATAACTTCCCGAAAAGTCATAAAGAAGATTCATGAAGAAGGGTGCGGCGGCAGAGCCGAGGAAATTGAATGCGGACGCACTTCCCGATGCTGAGGCAAAGTCCTCCGCTTTGCACATGTATCTTGTCAGCACAGGGTATGATACGGAGCCCAGGGCCGTTGCCATGGCAGCTCCCGCTATCATTACCGGATGGAGGAACATGAAACCTCCGAAAAGATACGAAAGTGCTCCCGCAACACCGATAATGCATGAGAGAACCGTTGTCCTGACTGCACCCATCCGGTCATAAAGCCTTCCCATCACCAGCTTTGCAAGACAGAGCGCTCCCATGAAGAGTGAGTTCATGGAGGCTGCATACTGAGATGAGAAACCGAGATCGGTAATGCGCGGGGGCATTGTCTGTGACATGATCGTGATGCCGAAACCTGTCATCAGTGCGATGGTCACGAGCCTCCCCGATCCCGAAGGGAACATTGAAGTCCTACCCTTTTCCGATGAAGGGATGCCGTAGTTCTCATGGTTTGCCTTCACAAGGAAGAGGGATACGGGAACGGCGACTGCGGCCATCAGGACGGCAAGGGCCCTCATCGCCCCCTGATAACCCCAGAGCCCTATCCAGTACTCAGAGAGAATGTTGAGTATCATGCCTCCTATTCCGGAGCCCATGAACGCAATTCCTACCGCCGTTCCCTCCCCTTCCTCAAACCAGTCATGGATGAGAACGGTATAGGATGCAAATGACACGTACGGCATCATGAGGCCAAGCAGTATGTAGACGAGATAAAAAGCAGCAAGGAAGCGTGTTCCCGCAAGCAGGAAGAAGAGAAGAGGCATGATAAGGGAAAACGCACACATCAGCTTCTTTAAGTCAAAGCGCCTGAAAACCTTACCCGATACCATTGATCCTGCCATGTAGGCAATGTAGAGCAGCGTCAGGGAAAGATTGAGCATTCCCCTCGAGAATCCCGTTTCATTGCATATCGGGATGATGAAAATCGAAAAACAGTTAACTATCGCGGCATATACGGTACCTGTCATGACCGTTCCCGAAACGGCAATCATCCAGGCTCTCATCTTTTTGTTCATGACCAGGATTATCATCTTTTCCGATGTACTCTTCAACCTCTGTTGACGACAGTGGAAGATATGCATATATTACAAAACAGACCAACTGGTCTATTTTTAGGAGAAACCATGACCCAGGATGAAAGAAACCGGATTTCAACCTCTAAGATAATGGAAAGTGCCATAAAGGAATTTGCACTCTCCGGGTATGACCGGGGATCGGTGAATGCGATATGCACATCGGGTGAGATCTCGAAGGGAATACTCTATCACTACTTTGCCACTAAGGATGAACTGTATCTGGCATGCATCAGGGCATGCTTCAGTGCCCTGGTATCATACCTGAATGAAAACGCTCCTAAGGATGGCGATGCCGAGTCGATTCTCGACGGATACTTTACGGCACGTTCACGTTTTTTCAGGGATAACGATGCATACAGGGCCCTATTCTGTCAGGCAGTCCTTACGCCTCCTTCTCACCTGAAAAATGAAATAAGGGAAATCAGGGAAGAATTCGATGAACTGAACACGGAACTTATGACCTCGGTCCTCAGGAACGTGGAACTGTCAGAAGGCATGAACACAGATGATGTGATCGCTGTCTTCAGGGACTATCAGGACTTTATGAATGCCAGGTCCGGTTCTTCCGATTTCACGGTTCATGAGGAAAAAAGCCGAATGGCACTGAAAATACTGTTATATGGAGTAGTCAGAAGATGACGAGTGAAGAAAAGTCACAGTACGTACTTTCAGAGATGAAAGTATCAAAATCAATCATCAGTCTTGCCACACCGGCAACACTGGCACTGCTTGCAAAAGCCGTCTACAACATCGTGGACACGGCATACATCGGGGCACTGGGCTCCGATATCGCGCTGACCGCAGTCGGAGTAACCGTCCCCCTGCTTCTCATCATGGTATCGGTTGAGAACATCCTCGCAACCGGTGCCGCCGTCCTTGCCGGGCGTCAGCTGGGTGCAGGTGATGAGAAAAGTGCCGGAAAAACGGTAACCACGATAATCGCACTGTCCACGCTGCTGGGAATCATCATATGCGTGCTCGGAATCATTTTCATCAAGCCTATCATGAGAGCCTTCGGCGCATCAGAACAGGCCCTGCCCTATGCGGTCGATTACGCTTTCTGGATGTTCATCGCAGCCCTTGCGAACCTTCCTGCCCAGAGCATGAACGCGGCAGCCAGGGCTGAATCATCGGTAAAGATCTCTTCGATTGCAGTCATAACGGGTGCGGCCCTGAACATAATCCTCGATCCCGTGTTCATGTTCTCATGGGGTCTTGATATGGGTGTTGAAGGCGCATCCCTGGCGACCACCGTATCCCAGTTCGTGACGTTCTTCATACTTATCGGTTTCTATGGCTCAGGTAAATCAGTCATAAAGGTAAAGCCTTCGTATTTCAGTCCGGGCGTAAAGATGATGAAGACTGTCATCATGATCGGTATCCCGACTGCTGTCATCCAGATCTGTCTTTCAGTGGCGTCATCACTTACAAATGCAGCCGCTGCAACACTTCCCGATGCGGACAACATCATTGCTGCCTACGGTGTCGTGCAGCGTCTCATACTCATCGGCTCCTACATCGTCATGGGCTTCATGCAGGGCTATCAGCCGGTTGCATCATACAGCTTCGGCTCCGGAAACGAGAAACGTTTCCTTGAATCGGTACGCTTCGCACTCAAGGGTTCACTCATCATAACAATCATTGTTGAAGCCGTTTTCATAGTGTTTTCAAAGCCCCTTATCATGCTCTTCAACAGGAATCCCATGATAATAGACTTCGGAAGATGGCTGCTCGTTTCCCAGGTTGCGCTCTTTCCTGCCTTCGGCATCTGCTACATGATGACGATAACGTTCCAGACTGTGGGTGAGGCCCGTTACGGCCTGTTCCTATCGGCAATAAGGCAGTGCATCTTCTATGTACCCTTCATAGCAGTCCTTCCCCGCATTCTGGGCTTTACGGGAATATGCCTCGTCCAGCCTGCTGCTGACGTGCTCACGATCATTGTCTGCCTTCTGTCAGTGAAAAGGATGAAAAGAATAGCATCCGAACGTATGGCCGCGGTAAAACACTGACATTTCACTCTGAATGTAAGTATCTTTCTCCCTTTGCTTAATGTACACTTAGCGGAAAGGGAGATGACACCATGCCAGAGATGAGCACAAAGTACGTTCCATCACATGCCAGCGATAAGAATCCGAACCCGAAACTCCTGAAGTTCGTCAGGAAAGTTACCGACAGGGCACTTGGAAAGATAAAGGGGATTTCCTCTGAGGATCCTGAATACTGGGGCTTTGCCTGTATCTTCGAGGATGAGCTTGATAAGGAAATGAGCGACAATGCACTGGACCTCCTTCTGCAGATGAAAGTCAGGAAGAAATACCACTATCCCGTGCTGATGGAAATGTGCAGGAAGAACGGCATGAGTGAAGAAAAGGCTGATGCCATGCTCGAACGCCTATCATTCTTCGGCATGCTTGAATATGACTATGGTGACAGGTACACCAAGGACGGTCCCATCCCCGGCACCACTTACAATAAAGAAGACAGACATTACTGGATCCCGCTCTTCGTTCCGGGATCAGCTGAATACACCAACATGAACACGGCCCTTATGGACCGCCATCCCGAACTTGCCATGTTCTTTGAACGCATGACGTTCCTGCCTCTTGCGGGCATAACGCAGATGGTGCCGCCCGGAGGAGCGGGTGTCGGCATGCACGTCATCCCCGTTGAGAAGGCAATTGAGATGGAGAACGGAACGATGGACCTTGAACACATCTCATACTGGCTCAAAAAGTACGAAGGCCACATCGGTGCTGCGATCTGTTCATGCCGCTACGGCAGGAAGAAGCTGGATGAAGGGTGTGCCGATGACTATGAGGACTGGTGCATCGGAGTCGGTGACATGGCCGATTACTGCCGTGAGACAGGCAGGGGACATGACATCACCTACGATGAGGCGATGGCCATTTTAAAGAGAGCGGAGGACAATGGATTCGTCCACCAGATCACGAACATAGACGGGGAGAACAAGATATTCGCGATATGCAACTGCAACGTGAAGATTTGCAATGCACTCAGAACATCCCAGCTCTTCAACACTCCCAACATGTCCGCATCCGCATACAGGGCACATGTTAAAAAGGAAAACTGCGTTGCATGCGGCCAGTGCGTCGAGTACTGCCCGGCCGGTGCCCTGAAACTCGGTCAGAAGCTCTGCCGGAAGGATGGAAGTGAGATTAAATATCCAAAACAGCCTCTTCCCGACAGGAGGAAGTGGACCAAAGAGATGTGGGATGAGGATTACAGGGACAATAATCGCATAAACTGCCATACGACGGGAACTGCCCCATGCAAGACGGCCTGTCCCGCTCACATTGCAGTACAGGGTTATCTTAAGAAAGCGGCACAGGGTAATTACCGTGACGCACTTGCCCTCATAAAGAAGGAGAACCCCTTCCCCGCAGTGTGCGGAAGGGTATGCAACAAAAGGT
>JBJEWN010000185.1:0-14972 GCA_051885075.1 Bullifex sp. | reverse complement strand
ATGTGCCTGTGAGGGCGCAGGATATAAGGGTGCTGGATGCATCATATGCTCCTGTGATGGATGAGCACTACCACCTTTTCAGCGATATCGATTACATAAAGGACCGTCTGGAGTGCGGAGTTGTCAGGGGCATATTCCGGGACGGCGTTCTGGCAGGCTTCATGGCAGAGCACAGTGAAGGTGCGATGGGCATGCTGGAAATCTTCCCTGAATTTCAGAGACAGGGATTTGCCTATGACCTGGAAGGCGCGTACATCAATGAGCAGAGGAGAAAGCACCGGATGTACTGCAATGTGGTGGATGGCAATGAGGCATCAGAGCGCCTTCAGCGGAAGCTGGGGCTTGTCAAAGCCTCCATATGTTCCGACTGGTATTCACTGTATTGACAAAACGGTACATCTTCTGTAGTTTTGTGTTCATAAAAACAAGGACGTTTTTTCTTAGGGAAGGAACGTCCTTTTTCTTTTAGGGGAGGGTATTGTTATGTGTGGTTTCGTAGGTATGTTCGACATCAGGAAGGATGCGGCCTCTTACCGTGAGGGTGTCATTCAGATGTCAAGGAAGATCCGCCACAGAGGACCGGACTGGTCCGGTATTTTCACAGGTCCCGACTGTGTCATTTCTCATGAGAGACTTTCCATCGTTGACCCGCTTTCCGGTAAGCAGCCGCTTTACAGTAAGGATGGAAAGCTTGTCCTTGCCGCAAACGGTGAGATATACAACCATCAGGAAATCAGGGAGCGCTATAAGGGAAAGTATGAATTCCTGACCAAAAGCGACTGTGAGGTCATTCTGGCCCTATACCGCGACAAAGGCACCGATTTCCTCGAAGACCTCAACGGCATCTTCGCATTCTGTCTTTACGACAGTGAGAAGGATACCTATATGGTCGCCCGCGACCACATCGGCATCATTCCCCTCTATCAGGGGTGGGACAGTGAAGGTCACTACTATGTGGCATCAGAGCTGAAGGCCCTGGAGGGAAAGTGCACCACCATAACGGAGTTCATGCCCGGTACGTACTTCTCATCCGAATCGGGTAAGACAGTCCAGTGGTACAGAAGGGACTGGGAGAGTTATGAGAACGTTAAGGACAACGGTGCATCGGTTGAAGAAGTGCGTCAGTCTCTTGAGGATGCGGTAAAGCGTCAGATGATGAGTGACGTGCCCTACGGCGTGCTGCTTTCAGGCGGGCTTGACAGCTCAGTCATTGCAGCCATCACCGCAAAGTTCGCAAAGAACAGAATTGAGAGCGGGGATGCGGAAGCTGCATGGTGGCCACGGCTTCACTCATTCGCCATCGGTCTTGAAGGTTCCCCTGATCTCATTGCCGCCAGAAAGGCCGCAGAGTACATCGGTACCGTTCACCACGAGGTTCACTTCACCATTCAGGAAGCTCTCGATGCGATTGATGACGTGATCTATCATCTGGAAACATATGATATCACGACGGTAAGGGCATCAACACCGATGTTCCTGCTGGCAAGGGTCATAAAGAGCATGGGTATAAAGATGGTGCTTTCCGGCGAAGGCTCGGATGAGCTCTTCGGAGGTTATCTCTATTTCCATAAAGCTCCCAATGCAAAGGAGTTCCATGAGGAAACGGTAAGAAAGCTTTCAAAGCTTCACCTCTATGACTGTCTCAGGGCCAATAAGGCACTTGCCGCATGGGGCGTCGAGGGAAGGGTTCCCTTCCTTGACAAGGAATTCATCGATGTGGCGATGAGGCTGAATCCGAAAGCCAAGATGGCTGTCGATGAGAACGGAAACCACAGGATCGAGAAGTGGATCGTCCGTGAAGCATTTAAGGATTACCTGCCGGACGAGATCGTCTGGAGACAGAAGGAGCAGTTCTCCGACGGTGTCGGATACTCCTGGATCGATACGCTCAAAAAGCTTACCGATGAGGAAGTGAGCGATACCCAGTTCGCCCTTGCCGACAGGAGGTTCCCGATCAACACGCCTGCAACCAAGGAAGAGTATTACTACAGATCGATATTCGCACGTCACTTCCCGTCGGAGTCAGCCGCAAAGTGCGTGCCTCATGAAGCTTCCGTTGCATGCTCCACAGCCAAGGCCCTGGAGTGGGATGAAGCGTTCAGGACGATGAACGAGCCCTCCGGAAGAGCCGTTGCGGGCGTCCATGACAAGGCATACTGATAATTTCAGGACCCGGGGGCGAACTTCACCATATGGATGTGGTCTTCCCATACTCCGTTGATGAGAAGGTACTTCCTGGCAAGTCCTTCATGCTCAAAGCCGCATTTCTCAAGAACCCTGAGGGATGCGGTGTTGCGTGGCATGACATTGGCTTCGATCCTGTGAAGTCCAAGGCGGGAGAATCCATACTCCGTCACGATATTCACTGCTTCTGTCATATAACCTCTGCATAAGTGGTCCTTATCGAGGCTATAGCCGAGGAAGCATGAGCGGAACGCGCCCCATACCATATTGTTGAGTGCTATCGTCCCGATGACAGTACTGCTTCCCTTAAGTCTTATGTAAAACCTGACTCCTGTTCTGTTCCTTGAGTTCCTCTTCGCGCCCCTTATGAGCTTTTCAATTGACTCATGAGTGTAGAAGGAGTCTTCCTTAATACACTCGAAAGGGGCAAGGAATTCTCTGTTCCTCGTGTAGTAATCCAGTACTTCAGGCACAAGCTTCACATCTGCTTTCACAAGTTCGATCATGTATTCATGATACCACTTTATGCTTGACAATGTCCCCCGTATTGGTTCATTCTCACCTTGTATGAAAACATTTCACGGTTTTTACATGTGCATGTGCATGATGATGTCCCTGGCGGATGCCGAGGGCCCTTCCCGCGTGTGCTGAAAAAAGACGTGATTTCAGATATGGAGGAGAGCCCGGGAATGAGCTCTCCTTTTTGTTTTGAGAGGAAACGGATGATAGAAATCGAGAACGTTACGAAGATATTCAGGACAAAGGCCGGTACCGTGGAAGCGCTGAAGGACGTGAACCTGAAAATCAAAGCGGGTGAGACATACGGTGTCATCGGATATTCCGGTGCAGGTAAGTCCACACTTGTCAGATGCATCAACTTCCTGGAAACTCCTGATATCGGGGCAGTGACCATTGACGGAAGGCGAATCGAGGTTGACGGCGATAAGCTTTTCCTGACGGAAAACGGTGAAAGGAAGAGACTTTCAGAAAAGCAGCTTTCAAAGATCAGGGGAAGCATAGGCATGATCTTCCAGCACTTCAATCTGCTTGACAGGTCCAATGTCTTTGATAATGTGGCATATCCGCTGCGCCATACGGGAAAGACCAAACAGGAAATCCATGACAAAGTATTCCAGCTCCTGGAGCTGGTAGGACTGGAATCAAAGGTGAACTCATATCCGTGTGAGCTCTCAGGAGGACAGAAGCAGAGGGTTGCGATCGCAAGGGCGCTTGCCAATGACCCGAAGATACTGCTTTCCGATGAGGCAACCAGTGCCCTTGACCCTGATGCGACTGAGTCGATCCTCAATCTGCTTAAGGACCTCAACCGGAAACTCGGCGTCACCATCGTCGTCATCACGCATGAAATGGGGGTCGTGAAGACAATCTGCGACAGGGTTGCGGTAATGGAAAAGGGCCGTGTCGTTGAGGAAGGAAGGGTGTATGACATCTTCTCGAATCCGAAACAGCCCATCACCAGGAAGTTCGTCAATTCCACATCATCGCTGTCAAAGGTCGATGAACTTGTAAGAAAGGATTCTCCGCTCGTCAAGTCCGGTGAAGGGGAGAGCAGGCTGTACCGTCTGGTGTTTGACAAAAAGGTCAATTCACCTGTCATTTCCGAGGTTTCAAGAAAGTTCGGTGTCGATTTCAACATCATCCTTGCCAATGTTGAGGCGATCGGGGATGAGACGATCGGGGCCATGATCGTGAAACTCATCGGGGATGATAAGGCAATAGACGCCGCACTGACGTATCTCAGTGCCACGAAAGTAAGAGTGGAGGCAGTATGATGGAAGATTTCATTAAAACGGTGGCGCCCAATATCTGGGCATACAGGACAAGGTTCATACAGAGCCTCATCGATACCTGGCAGCTTTTCCTGATCCCGGGTATCATCTCCTTTGCCTTTGGAATATTCTTCGGCGTCATCCTCACCATAACGCGTAAGGGAGGCATCAAGCAGAACATTCCCGTATTCAGGGTAATCGATGCATTCATAAACGTGTTCAGGGCGATTCCTTTCGTAATCCTCCTGATCTTCCTCATCCCGTTCACCCGTCTCATGGTCGGAACGGCAATCGGGGTAAAAGGCGCCATCGTGCCGCTGGTGTTCGGCTGCGCTCCATTCTTCTCAAGACAGGTTGAGACCACTCTTGCCAATGTCTCTCCCGGAAAGATCGAGGCTGCCCGCTCGATGGGATCGGGTACCTTCGGCCTCATCTTCCGCGTATACCTTCATGAAGCGGTGCCCGAGCTTGCCAGGGTTACGACCATCACGGCAATAAGCCTTGTGGGACTCACCACAATGGCCGGTGCGGTGGGAGCAGGCGGTATCGGCTCGTTCGCGATCAACTACGGACAGGGGCAGGGACACCCTGACATCGTCAATGTCTGTGTGGTCGTGCTGCTTGTTGCGGTGTGCATAATTCAGGCGATCGGATCATTCATCGCAAGGAAAACGACAAACAGGACTTTCATTCAGAAAAATTACACAAAAGATTAAATTCCGCAGTGAAAAAACAGTTGAATAAATATGCATAAAGTGGTAGGGTATTGCTATCTGATACAGGAGGGCTATATGAAAGAAATGAATACTTCAATGATGTCATACATGTGCCAGCTCTCCATGTGCATGCCCTGCCGGGCATAGTATTTTATTTTATCAAATCAATTTAATTTCAATCAATCTTTTAATTGCTGTTATTGGACGATAGTATTATCTCGTGCATATTCAGTGCATATTTATGCACTAATCATATACTCATAAAGGAAGAAAAAAATGAAAAAGCTCATTATCACATTATTAATCGCCGCTCTGGCCATCACATCGGTTTTCGCATCCGGTGCAGGTGAAAAGTCAGCTCCCGTCAAGATCGGTGTGCCCGATGATGCCACAAACCAGGCAAGGGCCATCAAGCTCCTTGAGTCTGCAGGTCTCATCAAGGTTGACCCTGCAGTGGGTTACTCTCCTGAGCTCAAGGACGTGACTGAATACATATACAATGTTGAAATCGTGCCCACAACGGCAAACACCCTCTTCTCCACACTCGATGACTTCGGCGCATCAACCATCAACGGTACCTACGCAACCTCCGCTGGCCTCGTTCCTTCAAAAGACGCCATCCTCATTGAGACTCAGGATGAAGGCGGTAACAACCCGTTCGTGAACATCATCGTCGCACGCACTGCCGAGAAGAATGATCCCGACTATGCGAAGATCGTATCAGCTTACCAGACAGAGCTTGTGGCCGAGTACCTTCTTGCAAAGTATAAGGAAGCTTACTTCCCCGCATTCAAGTATGACAGCACTTCAACACAGTATCCGAACGTAATCGATGATATCGACAGCTACGTTTCCTCAGCTGCCGGTAAGAGGGTCGTTAAGATCGGTGTCTGCGGGGCTGCAAACGAATACTGGAATGCAGTTCAGAAGGTTCTCGACGAGAGAGGTGATAAAATCTACATCGAGCGCGTTGAGTTTGATGCATACAACCTCCCCAATGAAGCACTGAATAACGGGGATATCGATCTCAATGCCTTCCAGCACAAGGCATACCTCAACAAGGAAGTCTCCGCGAACGGCTATAAGATCGAGTCAATCGGTGACACGCTCATCGCTCCCCTTTCCCTTTATTCAAAGAAGGCAAAGAGCGTTGATGAGCTGAAGAACCTTGCAGGACTTGCAAAATGAGTTATTCGGCTGAATCAATAAGAAATGAAGCCATTCAGGAGAGAGACTACGCGGTCTCTCTCCGTCGTTATTTTCATGCCCATCCCGAACTTCCCCGCGAGGAGTTCGGTACTGCAGAAAGAATAGAGACAGAGCTTCATGAGCTTGGCCTTGAGACAAGGCGTGTCGGGGAAACCGGTGTTTATGCCGTGATAAAGGGCGGGAAGGAAGGCGGTTGCGTCATCCTCAGGGCCGATATCGATGCGCTTCCCGTCACGGAAGCCCACGAATGTCCTTATAAAAGCGTCAATGATGGAAAGATGCATGCATGCGGACACGATGCCCATACGGCTGCACTGCTGACGGCAGCACGCATTCTGGTCCGTCACAAAGCAGATATAATAGGTTCCGTGGCACTCTGTTTCCAGCAGGCTGAGGAAATAGGGTACGGTGCGAACATCTTCGTGAAGGAAGGGCTCGTCAAAGGTGACAGATGCCTTGGAATCCATCTGGCATCGAACATGAGGTGCGGAAGCGTATCCGCCACTCCCGGCCCCAACAACGCATCCGTCGATTTCTTCCGCATCAAAGTCCATGGCAGATGTGCCCATGTCTCGACACCGGAAAAGGGAGTGGACGCCGCATACATCGCTTCCGCGATCGTAGTGGGCGCACAGGCACTTGTTACGAGAAGGACCAATCCCACGGATTCGGTCATCATCGGAATCGGTAAGATCGAGGCGGGAACCGCATACAACATCGTTGCGGGTGAAGCCGTGATCGAGGGAACGATAAGAGTGATGTACCCTGAGATCAGGGAGAAGGTGAAAGGTGAACTTGAGCGCCTTGCGCTTGCAACGGCAGACCTTTACGGAGGAGCTGCGGAGATTGAGTATCAGGACTTCACTGCACCGCTCATCAACTCAGAGGTTCCTACCCGTGAGGTTGCCGAGGTTGCATCGGCACTCTTCGGAAGTGATAAGGTTGTCACTAACAGACCTTACAGCCTTGGAGGCGATGACTTTGCCGAGTTCATACTGGAAGTTCCCGGATGCTATGCATATGTGGGATCGGGTAACCCTGATCATCCGGAGACGGAGGTTGCACACCATGATGCGAAGTTCGACATCGATGAGGACTGCCTCGTGACTGCATCCGCGCTCTATGCGGCATATGCACTTCAGTACCTGGACGGTACTCTACGATCCGTCGGTACCAGGTAACATCCCATTCACTGATAATGACACATGGAGGAAAAATCCATGTGTCTTTCAGTAATAAGTAACAGAAGAAGAAAAGTATACGGATGCAATTTTGACATCTCAATGATGGAAACGCGTGTCAGCGTTCACGAAAACGGTGCCTTCATTGAAGCTCTTGATAAAACAGAAGGATGGATCCCGCTCTTCGGTGCAGGCCCCGGAAGAGTGTTCGTGACGATGCCCACGTGCTGGCCCTATGACAGGCGGAGTGACCCAAGGGATGGGGACGTGAACATCGTAAACCTGGCTGCGGACCTGCTTCTGGGTAAACGCACGTTTTCCTTAGTTAAGGAGCTTGTCATGAATGACTGTGTATGCTCCGTACCCGGGCTTACCTTTCAGGGGCAGATCGCGGACGCCGATGGCAGCGTGCTCCGCTTCACGCCCCACATCGGATGGGAGTTTCTTGAAAAACCGGACTTTGCCGTCATGGCCAACTTTTCCCCATTTAAGGAGGATGAAGGCCTTGGCAGGGACCGCTATGAAACTGCAAACTGCATATATGCCGGGTGTGATGACTTCGGCGTGGATGAGTGCATAACTCTGCTCTCCCGGTGCAGAATGACATCACCTTCCACCCGGGTGTCACTGGTGTACACTCCCGACGACGGACACGTGTACTGGTTCCCGGATGGAAAGAGTGATAAAATCAGCAAGACGGTGATACGGTGCGGGGAAATGGTAAAAAAATGACGCAGGAAACACCGTATCGTCAGCATGCATCGCTTCTGCTTTTGGATTATCATTAACCCATGCGGATGATCTTCAGATATATTCTAAAGCATAAATGGGTTTTCATGATTTCCCTCATGTTCCTTGCCGTGGAGGCTTTCTGTGACCTGCTTCAGCCTGCCTTCATGGCGATGATAGTCGATAAGGGACTCGCTTCAGGAAGGGTTGCCAGAATACTGATATACGGACTGAAGATGCTTCTGGTAGCATTCTGCGGTGCATTCTCTGCCGTTATGAGATGTATTTTTTCCAGTAAGGTCTCTCAGCTCGTGGGCAAGGAAGTCAGAAAGGATCTTTACGTCCATGTCATGGAGCTTTCCCTGGAGGATGTGGAGTACTTTGATCCGGGACAGATCATTACCATGATCACAAGCGATGCGACTCAGATACAGGAGTTCGTGAACAGTCTGATGAGGATGATGATAAAGGCACCCATTACCGCAGCAGGCTGTCTCATCATGATCGCATTCCTTTCCCCCCGATTCATTCCGCTGCTTGTCATCCTGATCATTGCAGTAGTCTTTCTGATTTACGGCAAGATTGCCATAGGATATCCGAAGTTCAGTCTGGTACAGGAAAGGCTTGAGAATCTGAACAGGAAGGCAAGGGATTTCCTTTCTTCCGTACGCGTCGTGAAGGCATTCACGGGAGAAAAGAGGGAGATGGAAACCTTTTCCTCAGCTTCGGATGAACTTGCGGATGCAAACATTCATGCCCTGAAGACAATTGCCGTATTCACACCGCTCATGAATCTTGCCGTGAACCTTGCCATAGTGGCCGTGCTCTTTGCATCCAGGCGTCAGGATGCATCTGAGATCGGTGTTCTCATGGCAGGTGTGAATTACATGACACAGCTGCTCTTTTCCCTGACCATGCTCTCCCGTGCAACTGACAATGCCCTCAGGGCAAAGACCTCCGCGGACAGGATTTCCCGTGTGCTTCAAAAGAAGCCTTCCCTTAAGAACGGAAACAGTGATGCCGGAATGAGGATGGAGAAGTCAATTACTTTTGAAAACGTCACATTCTCATATGCAGGTTCATCAAGGCCAAGCCTTGATAGTGTCACGCTCTCGGTTAAGAGCGGGGAGAGGATCGGAATGATCGGACAGACCGGATCAGGAAAGAGTACACTGATAAACCTCATTCCCCGTTTTTACGATCCTGATAAGGGAATCATCACGTTTGACGATACAGATCTCAGAAAGCTTAGCTCAGAGAGCCTCATGAAAACAGTTTCCGTCGTCTCTCAGAAGGCTGTTCTCTTTTCAGGAACCATCAGGGAGAATCTGATGTGGGGGAGAAGCGATGCCACTGATGAGGACATTGCCGCCGCAGCAGGTACCGCTCAGATAAGGTCTTTCATTGAGTCCCTGCCTGATGGGTATGACACCATGCTCGGACAGGGAGGAGTTAATCTTTCAGGAGGGCAGAAGCAGAGACTGTCAATTGCCCGTGCGCTGGTGAAAAACCCTTCAGTACTGATACTGGATGATGCGACATCCGCACTTGATGCTTCCACGGAGAAGAAGGTGCTTGAGGGAATAATGGAAAAATCCCGGGACATAACCCTTATCATCGTGAGCCAGAGGATTTCAACCGTCAGGAACATGGAACGGGTCATTGTCCTCGATAAGGGGCACATCATCGCCGAAGGAAAGCACGATGAACTGCTTTCATCGTGTGAACTCTATAAGCAGATTTACCTTTCACAGGTGGGAGGTGAAAAGTGAGCACGGTTCCCCCTAAGGATCTTAACGGAATTTCAAGGCAGAACAGGGGCGTCTATGTGAAGCCGAAAAACATGAAAGGCGTGATAGGCAGGCTGTGGAAAATAACTGACGGTCAGCGGAAGGGGCTTGTCATGATCCTGATAATGTCCGTAATCTCCTCATGCACCGCAGTCCTTTCTCCGTATCTTACGGGAAGGATGATAACGGAAATAAGCAAAGGAAACACGATTTTCCTGCTTCTTCTGTGCCTTCTGGGCATCTATCTTTCCGATTACCTTTCGCAGCTTGTGCAGCAGGTGCTTCTTGCATTCTTCAGCCAGAGGATAATCAATCACATCAGGAAGGTACTTTTCGATAAGATGCTGAAGCTCCCGCTTTCCTTCTTCGACAGGAACCTCCACGGAACGCTGATGAGCAGGCTTACGAACGACATCGACACCATCAGTACCACGCTTTCCAACTCCCTGAGCCTGCTTTTTTCCTATGCCTTCACCATAGCGGGAGTCTTCCTGATGATGGTATCCCTTTCCCCGATGCTGTCATTGGTAACCCTTTTTGCGGTCGTACTCATATTCATCCTGACGAAGCTGGTTACGAAGATGACGAGAAAGTTCTTCTATCAGAGACAGGCAGCCTTTGCCACAGTGAGCGGACAGGTCGAGGAGAGTGTTTCCGCAATGAAGGAAGTGAAAGCTTTCTCAAGGGAAAAAGACATGGTGTCAAGGTTTGAGAAGGACAATGAATATCTGTGCGAAATCTCCACGAAGGCTCTGATCTGGTCGGGCCTGCTGATGCCGCTTATGAATGTGATAAACAACCTTTCCTATGTGGCCATTGCCGTACTGAGCGGTGTTCTTTACGTGAAAGGGATCATAACGTCAGTCGGCCTCATCACCAGCTTCCTGCTCTACGTCAGGCAGTTCACCCGTCCGTTTGTCGAGATCGCAAACGTATTCAACAACTTCCAGACTGCCCTGGCCGGTGCGGAAAGAGTGTTTGAAATAATTGATGAGGAAGAGGAAAAGGATGAAGGCCGGCTTGATGCCTCTTCCATAAAAGGAAACATCGTGTTTTCCCATGTATCATTCGGCTACGGTAACGGCAGGAAGGTTCTGGATGACATAAATCTCACGATAGAGGCAGGTACCAGGGTTGCGCTGGTGGGACCGACCGGGTCGGGAAAAACCACGATTGTAAGTCTGCTTACAAGATTCTATGACGTGAGTGAGGGATCGATAATGATTGACGGGCATGATGTACGGGAATACTCCCTTTCATCGCTCCGCCATGCGTTCTCCGCGGTCCTTCAGGACTCATCACTTTTTGCGGATACGGTAAGTGCAAACATCGCATATGGCAGGAATGATGCGGGTGCGGAGGATATCAGGAAGGCTTCGGAGGAAGCAGGGGCCGCTGATTTCATCCAAAGACTTCCTAAGAAGTACGATACGGTGCTTGAAGGCTCCGGAAGTGAACTCAGTCAGGGTGAAAGGCAGCTTGTCACGATTTCAAGGGCATTTCTTAACAAAGCACCTCTCATGATCCTGGATGAAGCAACGAGCAATGTGGATACACTGACTGAGAAAAGGATCAGGGATTCCGTCCTTAAGCTTTCCATGGGAAGAACTTCATTCATGATCGCCCACCGTCTTGCCACAATCAGGGACTCTGACCTGATACTCGTAATCGATGGCGGAAGGATCATAGAGAAGGGAACTCATGATGAACTGATGGCAGAGAGGGGATTCTATTATGATCTATGCATGACCCAGCAGGGAATATGGGAATAAAAAAACAGGCTGTAACTTTCCATCAGCAGAGCTGACTTCCGTTACAGCCTGAGAAGGTGATTATTTCCTGTAACCGCACTTCGGGCAGACGCCGTCAACGAGCTTTACGCCGCAGAGCGGACAGCGGTCAACTGACTCAGCGGGCTTGTATTCCTCAGTTGCGGCATTGACTCCGCTTGTGAATGTAAGCTTCGCGATGTTGAGCCTGTCCTTAAGAAGGTCATAAACGATTTTGATCATGCCTTCAACGGTCATTGTTTCCTTTGTCACGACAAGACGGCATTCGGGATATGCTTTTGCAAGTTCAGTCTCGAAGGCGGGTCCCTTCATCGTATTGGTGGGATGTCCGTCCCTGATGCCCTGTTCCTCATAGACTTTGAGAATTGCGGGAAGAAGGGGATCATCCTCCCTGAGGATGAGTGCGTGGTCAAAGTTCTTCAGTACTTCCCATGCTGTCTTCTGGATTTCGTTGCATGGGAAAACCATGTTTACACCCTTTTCGATATTGTCCTCAACCTCGATTGTCAGGACGCCGGTATGTCCATGGAGGTACTGAGCTTCTCCCCTGAAGCCGTAGAATCTGTGTGCATACTGCAGACTGAGTGTTGTGATACTTCTCATTTTACATTCTCCTTTCCGGGATCAGGAGAAGAGGATGCCCTGCATTCAGGACAGATGCCGGAGAAGATGATGTCATGGGAAAGAATTTCAAACCCATGGTCATCCCTTATCCTGGACGCCAGGTCTTCCATGTACGGCATGTCCACATCAAATACCCTGCCGCAGGAACGGCATTTTACATGATAGTGGGGAGAGCACATACGCTCGAAGCAGTCCGCGCCTCCGGGCAGGAGTATCTTCCTGATCAGGCCTTCATCGGCCAGCCTGTTAAGATTCCTGTATACCGTCGCCCTGCTGAGACTGGGATAATCCTTATGAATCATCTCATAAATCTCATCCGCGGTGGCATGTCCCATTGTTTTCGTCACTGCTTCCAGCACTATGGAGCACTGGATCGTCTGTCTTCTGATCATCTGCTGTCATCCATTACTATCTGATCCTTAATGATATCTTATATCAATAAGAATCAGATGTCAAATATTTCTTTTGATTTCCTTCCTCAGAATATTCCCTGCATGAGTGTTGTGCAAGGACTCTACGATACGTTGATTGAAGATTATCACCATGTTGTATATCGTAAGCGGTATGGAAGCTGAAAAAACCGGAAAACTGATAAGAAGACTGCGACTTGAGAAAGGACTTACCCAGAAGGAACTTGCCGATATGATATATGTAAGCGATAAGGCCGTATCGAAGTGGGAGAGGGGAGGCGGGATGCCCGACCTTTCAGTGGTGCCTGTGCTTTCATCAGTCCTTGGCGTCAGCACCGAAGCACTGCTTTCAGGTAACCTGGAGGAAAATGAATTGACAAGCGGAAATATGAGAAAGCTTAGGTTTTATGTCTGTCCCGAGTGCGGGAACATCGTGACATCCCTTACGGAAGGGGAAGTGCACTGCTGCGGACGGGAGCTTGCCCCGCTTGAAGCCGTGAAGGATTCTGAAGGAACCGTGAAGTGTGAACGTGACGGCGGAGAACTCATCATCTCAGGTGACCACCCGATGACACGGGAGGATTACGTTTCCTTCGTGGCACTTGTTTCGACCGATACCGTACTGATAAGAAAACTCTATCCTGAGTGGGACCTGATGATTCATCTGCCCAGGATATCCCAGGCACTGCTTTACTGGTACAGTGCCGGGGAGGGCCTGAAGTACATCAGACCCTGAGGATTGACATGAACTCATCTCCCGTGATCGTTTCCCTTTCATAGAGGAAACGGGACAGCTCATCAAGCTTATTTCTGTTGTCAGAGAGGATTTTCACTGCTTTGTCATGCTGCTGCTTAACAATGGAAATGACCATGTCATCTATTCTGGCTTCCAGTTCCGCGGAGCAGGCAAGGGATGTGTCTCCTCCGAGGTACTGGTTCCGGACCGTTTCAAGTGCGACCATGCCGAACTCATCGCTCATTCCGTACCGCGTCACCATTGATCTGGCAAGCTTCGTTGCCTGCTCGATGTCATTGGAGGCGCCCGTCGTGATCTCACCGAAGATGATTTCCTCCGCGGCCCTTCCTCCTGTGAACGTGGCGATCCTGTTCTCGATTTCGGTTCTGGTCATAAGGTTCTTCTGACCGTCATCCACCTGCATCGTGTATCCCAGGGCTCCGGAGGTACGCGGTATTATCGTGATCTTCTGAACCGGTGCGGACTCTGTCTGAAGTGCTGCAACGAGTGCATGTCCGATCTCATGGTATGAAACGACAAGCTTTTCACTGTCGGACAGAATCGCATTCTTCTTCTGATACCCTGCAATGACGGTCTCGATCGCTTCTTCCAGGTCGGCCTGACTGACGCTTCCCCGTCTGTCACGAACTGCCCTGAGAGCTGCTTCATTTACGATGTTGGCAAGCTCTGCTCCCGATGCACCTGATGCCATCCGGGCAATTGTTTTAAGATCAATGTCATCATCATGCTTTACTTTCTTTATGTGTACGGTGAGTATCGCCTCCCTTCCCGAAAGGTCAGGAAGCTCAACCGGGACTCTTCTGTCAAAGCGTCCGGGACGCGTCAGGGCAGGGTCAAGGGACTCGGGCCTGTTGGTCGCGGCCAGGATCATGACTCCGCTGTTTCCCTCAAAGCCGTCCATCTCGGTAAGCAGCTGGTTCAGAGTCTGCTCACGCTCATCGTTGCCTCCCATGCCTCCGGTGTTTCTCTTCTGTCCGATCGCATCTATTTCATCGATGAAGACGATGCACGGGGCCTTTTCCTTTGCCTGTCTGAAAAGATCCCTTACCTTGCTTGCACCCATTCCGACGAACATCTCAACGAACTCAGAGCCTGAAATCGAGAAGAACGGAACGTCCGCTTCACCCGCAACAGCCTTGGCAAGCAGTGTTTTCCCTGTTCCCGGAGGGCCGGCAAGCAGAATGCCTTTGGGCATTTCGGCACCGATATCCCTGAACTTCTTCGGATCATGGAGATAACTCACGATTTCCGAAAGGCTTTCCTTTGCCTCGTCCTCTCCTGCGACATCGGAAAAACGTATTCCATGTGTGGACTGCACATACACACGGGCGTTGCTTTTACCGCTCGTGAACATCATCGAATTGGGCCCTCCTGCCCTGTCGATGATTTTCTTCGACATGTACTGTCCGAGTGCCACGAATATTACTATGGGAAGGACCCAGGAAACCACGAATGACAGGATAGGGGATGTTTCCTCTATTATCTCGCTTGAGAACACTGCCCCGGAGGATTTGAGACGGTCAATAAGACCGGGGTCATTCATGAGACCGGTCTTGAATATCTGATTCGTGTTGCGGTCAGTGAAGAGGATTTTGTTCTCCTGTATCTGGACCTGACCGATCTCCCCTTTTTCAGACATGTCCATGAACGTTCCGTAGTCCGTTTCGATTATCCTGTTCTGGGATATCATCGGCATCACCAGGAGGTTGAAGAGTATGATGCACGACATTACCACGAAATAGTAGAAGATAAGCGGTTTTTTCGGTTTTCCTACTTCATTCATTTTTTTCTT
>JBJEWN010000184.1:0-3376 GCA_051885075.1 Bullifex sp. | reverse complement strand
TGCAACTATCTGTATTATAAATAAAACTGCAATTCATCATCCGCCCTAAAGGGACAGAAGCTTTCTTGCTACTTTATGTAAAAAATAAGGGTTCAGCCATTTTGACTGAACCCCGTTTCTTATCTTCTTGTCTTCTTCTTCGCACCCGTACTGTATTTGCCGTGGGGCTTTTTTCTGACAGTGCTTCTGAATGGGAATGAATCGTCATCGTCGTCACGCGTGTCCCTGCCGTAGGGCTGGATGTCATCCTCCCACTTCTTCCTGCGTCTGGTAACGGAAGTCTGTGCATTGGACTTCCTCACGGGGCGTGTGGATTTCCTTGATTCCATTTCCTTCTCTGCCTTGGCCCTGACGATGAGGGGCTTTCCCTTGTCGCCTCTGGTTCTGAATGCATTGATGATCAGGTCCGCATACTGAGGCGGTACGTTGATGAAGCTGAAGTCTTCCATGACCTCTATGTTCTGGAGGTCCTCGTCACGGACACGGCACCGCTCTATTATCATGTTTGCAAGCAGGCGCTTCGTGAAGCCGTCCCTTCTGCCCACTGCTATGAAGAGCCTTACAGGGCCTTCATCACAGAATGACTCTTCCTTCCTGCCCTGCTTTTTATCTTCCTTCTTCTTCTCAAGACTCTTTATCGTGTGATACTGGCTTCTGTCCAGTTCATTGCGGTAAAGAAGCTTAAGGAGTCCTTTGACAAGGGTGAGCTCATCTTCACTTTCAAGGAGTTTCTGTGCTGTTTCCTCGTAATCGTGACCGGGATCCTTGCATGCTTCCTGAACCTTGGTAAGGATTCTTTCCTTTTTCTTTTCAAGGATTTCCGAACTGGAAGGAATCGTTCCCTTCTGGATGTCATTCCTGCTGACTCTTCTGATGAAGCCGAACTTTCTTGCTTCTGAAGGAGTAACGAAGGTGATGGCTGTTCCTTTTTTTCCGGCTCTTCCTGTTCTTCCGATCCTGTGGATGTATACTTCAGGATCCTGAGGAATCGTGAAGTTTATGACGTGGGAGAGCTCCTGCACGTCAATTCCCCTTGCGGCAACGTCTGTTGCCACAAGAATGCTTATCTTGTGGTCACGGAGTTTCTGGAGGATTATTTCCCTCTGTTTCTGTGACAGGTCACCATGGAGGGCTTCCGCATTGTATCCCCTTTCAGAGAGCTTCCTGCCTATCTCCTCGCACTGAACCTTTGTCCTGCAGAATACAATGCCGTAAAAGTCATCTGAAAAGTCTATGATGCGCGAAAGCGCTTCCATCTTGTCACTTTCCCTGAGATCAAAGTAGTACTGCTCAGTGAGTATCTCCCCGCCGTCCTTACGCTTTATCCTCACTACCTGATAATCCCGCATGAAGTTTTCGGCAAGACGCAGGATCGGGTCAGGCATCGTGGCGGAGAAGAGGAGCATCCTCTTGTCCGAAGGGGAGGAAGAGAGTATCTTCTCAATGTCCTCGATGAAGCCCATGTCCAGCATTTCATCTGCTTCATCAAGAACCGCGAATGAAATCTTCGAGATGTCAAGTGTGCCCCTGTCCAGGTGATCCTGTATTCTTCCCGGGGTTCCCACGACTATCTGAAGCCCTTTCTTAAGCCTCCTGAACTGATTTTCATAAGAGGCTCCTCCGTAGATTGCATCCACACTGATGTCCCTGTTACCCTTAAGGGAATCGATCTCGGCAGCTACCTGCATTGCGAGTTCCCTTGTGGGTGCCAGTATCAGGGCCTGAGTGGACCTGTCATTTTCATCAATCGTTTCCAGTATGGGAAGGGCGAAGGCAGCCGTTTTGCCTGTCCCTGTCTGAGCCTGACCGATCACATCAACCCTGTTCTCAAGCAAAAGGGGGATACATTCCCTCTGGATGTCGGTGGGCTCCGTAAAACCTTTTTCCTTTAATGCTTCAAGTGTTGTATCCGAAAGACCCAGCGCTCTGAAGCTTTCCAATTCTTCTGACATTCTTTTTCCTATATAATTATTTAGCAGAAGGAACTATAATTGAAAAACACATGTTGTACAAGGTGTTTCACCATTTGTTGTATACTTCCTCCGCAAAGCCCATCAGGTTATGTATTTCCTTCCGCCTTCCGTCATCAGTCATTACAAAGCCATTGAAAAGGCCGAAGATCTGTTTCTGGTCGGATACGATGAGTTTTGCATCTGTTTTTGAAATCCTCGGAACAACCGGAGTCATTACGAGATCCAGACGTCCTGCCTCATCCCTGATATGCCAGTCAGTCATGATGTCACTGTATTCAAATGTCAGCTTTTCAAGCTTATGCATGACACCGCCTTCGAAGAATGCGTTCTCGCTGGCAGGTGTCCTGTCTGAAAATCCGTAGCCGAGATTGAAGCCGATGGGCATGCCAGCCTCATCATAACCGGATGCTGCGCTCCAGTACCAGGTGTTTTCCCGTGTCCAGCGGCCTCTTCCCCAGTCCAGTATGAGTGTGGCACGGTCTGCCCTGATGTCGTCAGCGGTGTTTCCTCTTTTAACGCTGCCATGGTCTGCTTCCATCGCAATGGACTTCTGGTTGAGGTAGAACGCCTTTCTGTTTTCCTTCCAGCTGGTTGCTATGACTATTCTGTCGGATTTATCTGGCTCCTTGAATGTAACATCCGCTTCAAGCCCCATGCTTCCGTCAGGAAGGGCGAAGGAAGGCGCTGAAAGCATGATATGGCGCTTTTCACCGATCTTTTCAAAAGTGAAAGAGAATCTGTTTTTCTGAGAAAATGAGACAGTGTAATCATCATCGGGTGATGACCCGAGTCCTGTGTTATGGAGGGTGAGAAACTTCAGCGTGTCACTCTGTGCCGCCTTTCCTGCTCTGTAATCAGCAACGGCAACCGCAAAGAGTCCTGCATATCCCAGATCTGAGAATGTAAGGCAGAGACAGTATTCCTTCTCCGGGTTCAGAATCATGTAGTAGTCCCACTCCTTGATCCTGAGTTTTGATGCCTTTATCCTGTCTCGCTCATAAATAAAAAGATCCTTTCGTGCAAATCCCTCTTCTGTAAGGGTTCCGTCATCCTTCAGAAGCCTTGTCCGTCCTGTAATCTCGTGTTCACTCATGAGTGCATTATATGATGGATTGATGGGGGATGGGTAAAAAAATGAGGCTGTCAGAGACAGCCCCGATCCGAATGATTTCAATCCGCTCAGTTTGCACCGAGGTTGAGAACCTTGGAGAAGAGTGTTGTGATGAAGTCATCCTCAAAGAGGGTGCTTGAGAACACTGCATTCTGAAGATCCTGCTGGGAAGCCATTGCGGCGATGTAATCGTAGAAGACGGGAAGGGAGGATAAGACTGAAGATGAAACGCTCTCATCACCGATCTTTGTGACGATGTAGGATGAACCTGCCTTCTGAGGTGCAAGGACAT
>JBJEWN010000183.1:0-15037 GCA_051885075.1 Bullifex sp. | reverse complement strand
TCACATAGCTGCCGTCAGCATTCTGCTTGATGAACTCGGAAGGACCATAGCTCATGAGGATCATGCCTTCGGGGCTGTAAGCGAAGTCGATGAGGGCAAGAGCTGCATTGAGCTTGTTGGTATCATTGCCGACACCAGCCTTGCTGATTGCCCATCCGTCGGTCTTAACGGATCTCCAGGACTCAGTGAATCTCATGTAGACACCGTTGGGATCAGTACCATCGTACCAGCGTGCGACAGGAACCATGACAGCCATGTACTTCTCGCCATCCTGGAGCTTTGTCTCATTCATGATGGTCTGGGTCTGGTTGTAGTCGTAGCTCATGAAGCCGAGGTCGTTCTCAAGCATCGTTGAGGATGTCTCAGCAGAGGAATCCATGAAGGACTTGGAGATGAGACCTTCCTTTGCGATCTCGTTCATCTTCTCCATTGCCTTGTAGGTTGCTTCCATCTGGCGTGCATCCTTGAGCTTGCCATCGGAATCGAGGTAGAGGTAATCCTGTCTTGACTCAAGACCGCGGACACCGAAGAGAGTACCTGCGAACCTGAAGAGGTCAACTCTTCTCTGGTTGTTTGCATCCTCACGTGCGAAGAGGCCCTGAACAGTATCGGTACCGTTGAGTGTGTATGCGTTTGCAACGACACAGCGGAGCAGGGCAACGAGCTCATCAGCATCCCATGCGGCATCCTGTCCGATGAAGAGGTTGGATCTGGCTGTGCCATAGTAACCGTTATATGCAGCATCGATGTAGTCCCTGAGCATGTTGACTGCCTGAACACCGGTGACCTCACCCTTTGCAAGGGCGTCGTTCATCTTTGCAACGATGTTGCCTGCCTTGTCATAGTCCTTTGTGAGGTTGAATACGCCTGTGCCTTCAGCGTTGACTGTCTCAATGGTAACCTTACCGCTTGTGGGCATGTAAGGAGTATAAGCAGCAGCATTGAGCTTACCGCACTTATCAGCACTGAATGCGCCTTCACCGTCGAGAAGTTTCACGACCCAGTCGGTTCTCATGAGAGGCATTCTCTCGATATCGTTTACACCGTCGAAATACGGTGAGAAGTAGATTGCACCTGTTGTCGTGTTACCTGTGATGGAAAGCCTTACGATCGGGTTTGCATCGAGGTAAGCCTTGAAGTTGGGCATCTGATCAAGGTACTGTGCGATATCAACGAAGGCACCCTTGTCACCGTACTCAACGAGAGATGTGGCGTTACCGGAAACCATGTCGACATCACCGAGCTTTTCAGCCCAGTACTTGAGCTCGTTGGTAGCGGAGTTACCCTGATACTTATCCTCAAACTTGATTCCGAGGATGTTCTGAACTTCAACCCAGGTCGGCTTGAGATCGCCTGCGCGGTATGTCTTGCCTGCAAGTTCGATACCGTCCTTGGCTGTGTCTGCATCAAAGGAAAGTCCTGTCTTCTTGCTGTTATAACCTGTAGCCATCCTGAGCGTCGTGCCCTCGGCATACTCAAGCTTCTTGACTTCTTCCTTCACTGCGGGAGCAGCTGTCGTTGCGGCAGGAGCCGTTGCTGCGGGTGCAGCTGCTGTTGCTGCGGGTGCGCTGGCTGTCTGCTGTACGGCAATGGTCTTCTTTCCGCCGCATGCAATGAGTGTGCACAGCATGAGTGCGATAAGTAAGACACTGACAATGTTTTTCTTCATATTAGATTGCCTCCAATTTATTATCATTCTTTGACACCGCCAACGTTGGTACCCTTTGCGAAGTACTTCTGTATGAACGGATAGATTACGAGAATAGGAACGATTGAGCATACGATGAGGGCATAGATTACCGAGTCGGAAGCATATGCCTTGTTCCAGCCGCTCATTACCTCAGGATCGGTATACTCTTCAAGAGTGAGCCTGATGAATACCATCAGGGGATGCTCGTTGGAGTTGGAAATCATCTGGCGTGCCCAGAAGTAACCGTTCCATCTTGAGATACCGAAGAAGAGTGCGACGGTCGCGATCGTTGATTTGCTCATCGGGATGTATACTTTTGAGAGAACCTGGAACTCGGTTGCACCATCAACAATGGCAGCTTCCTCGATTTCGGAAGGAACTCCCTCAAAAGCATTCCTTAAGAGGATGATGTTCATGGCAGCCATACCCATGGCGATGATGACGAGCCACTTGTCATCCATGATTCCGATTGCATTGAACACATCCTTGGTATTCAGGTAGTTGAGGTACTGAGGTACGATACCTGCACTGAACCACATGGTGAATACGAGGAAGAAGTTGAAGGTCTTCCTGAAGAGAAGTCTCTTCTTGGAAAGCGCATATGCACCGAGAATTGAATATCCGAGTGCCCATACCGTTCCGTAGAACGTGATGAACAGCGTATTTGAATATGCGTTCCAGAACATGTTGCTGGTGAACATCTGACCGAAAGCCTCAAACTGGATGTCCTTCGGGAAAAGGACGACTTCCGCATACTCAACAGCCTTTCTGCCGCTGAGAGAGGAGGCGATGGCATAGAGGAACGGATAGAGACATCCGATTGCAAACATGGTCAGGAGCGTATAGCTGATGATCTTGAAGATAAGTTCGGTTGTTTCGAGTTTTCTTTTCATTTCCTGCCGTCTCCTGATCAATAGAGTGATACGTCAGAGGCTTTTCTGGCGATGGTGTTTGAACCTATTACGAGCAGCATGCCGATGACGTTGTTCATCATTTCGGCTGCGGTTGCGATACCCTTGGCCGCACCCTCAAGTCCATATCTCTGAGCGAAGGTTGATACTACATCCGCAGTGACATAGGTGTTCGGGTTGTAGAGAAGGAGGACCTTCTCATAGCCGATGGACAGCAGTGAACCGATTTTGGTGATGAGCATGATGACGATCGTGGAAAGGATGCACGGAAGAACAACGTACTTCATCTGAGCCATCTTTCCGGCGCCGTCTATCTGAGCCGCTTCATAGCTGGTAGGACTGATTGCAATGATTGCGGCAAAGTAAACGATTGAACCGTATCCTGCCTCTTCCCAGATACCGGACAGCTGGTATATGCCGCGGAAGAACCTCGGATCATTGAGGAGACCGCCGTTGGCCAGCTCTGCGGAGATGAAGCCGAGTTTCTCAAGGAGCTGGGAAACGATACCATAGCTGGATGTGAGGGAGCCCTGCTTTACAAGCATGGTTACGAGAGAGGTCATGACAACCGTTGACATGAACTTCGGCAGGTATGTGAGAACCTGGAATACGCTTCTTGCGATGTTGGACCTGACCTCATTGAAGAAGAGTGCCAGGATGATCGGGACGGGGAAGCCGAAGCAGAGGCCGTAGAAAGAAAGGAGGAACGTGTTCCTCAATGCTCTCCAGAACTCAGCCGAAAGTGCGTCACCGCCTACGAGAAGGCGCTTGAAATATGAGAACCCTGAGAAAAGCTGCTCAGATACGGGAAGTACCTGATCATACACCTTGAAACAGCCGAGGAGCTCATACATCGGCATATACCTCCAGAGGAGGAACACGACAAGCATCGGAACGAGCATGATGTACAGGCGCCAGTCCTTGACGATCGTCCGTCCGACATGGAGCCAGTAGTGCTTCTCGACATCGTCCCTTACTTTCTGTTCGGGATTCTCTCTGTAGGTCATGGTTTCGGCATCATATACTAGGTAATCAGATGCATCTAACTTCATTCTCTACCCCCTTTTTCCTTTTCTTCGTTGTTCACCCGTATCAAATACGAGATCTGATCTTCGAACACACCGTCCAGTTTCCTCGTGATCAATACGATCAGCACCGAAAAAGCAGTGGACAGTATGTCCGTGGAAATGAAACCGATGATTCCACCGGCATCATACCCCAGGATCACTGATACGATACCTCTGCCCGTCTGCATCAGCAGCGCCGATGAAAGCGCGAAGATGACGGACAGGGATGTCTTATCCCTGACCCCGGCCTTGCCCCGGATCCTGAAAAACAGAAGCAGAAGCGCCGAAAGAAGATTGCCGAATGCATATATCACATACTGTTCCGTGGAAGCATCGCTGGCAAAGGAAACGGAAATACCCCCGAGAAAAGCGTAAAGGATGCCATAAGCACCCCATCTCATATATACAATGGCGGTAAGAGCGGGAACGATTGAAAGGGACCAGGGCTGTGATGAGAACCACACGGAACCGGCCTTAACCGTTATGAATTCGAAGACGAACAGAAGAATCACCCAGATCATCAGATCTATGCTCTGATACTTCCTGACGCCGGATCCCACTCCTTTCTTACCCTCCTTTTTTCCATTTTACGGGTGCTTTTTGGGGAAAGCAAGCTGAAAAATCAATGTTTTTCATTTGACTAAACCGCTTTTACTGATCCCTTGAAAGAACCTCTTTAAACAAATCGCACACAGGGGAAGACAGTAAAAACACGGAGAGTGAGCCGGACTGCAACGCGGAAAAAGCGTGCCCGGTCAAGCTCCGTTCAGATACAACTACCCCTAGGAAAAAGTATCCAATGGATTTTCCGAACTATACAAGCCTGTTATTGTACATTTCAGACTAAATGACGGAATGATCCTATTCTAAACACGGTTCCTCATCTGCCCCGGAGAAACGCCCATTATTTTCTTGAATACACGGCAGAAATATGCCTGATCCTGGAATCCCGTTGCGGCCGCAACCTCATTTATCGTGGATCCAGTCTGGGTCAGAAGCTCCGTTGCAAGCTGTACACGGTACCTGTTCAGATAATCCCAGGGGGAAAGCCCCATGTCTTTTTTGAAAATCCTTGTAAGGTAATCCTCGCTTATATTGACGTATTCCGCCAGCTGCCATCGGGAAATCTGGCTGGTTGCCCTTCTGTTCAGGAATCCGATCGCCCTCTTCACGAGAGCTCCCGTAAGGGGAGGAAGGACGGCATTTCCGCCGAATATGCCTATGAGACGGGATACGAACTCATCTGACTCACAGAGGCACGTATTGCATATGAGAAGATTGGGAAGCTGGGCCACCTTTTCCACTTCCCCGTCATCAAAATGATCCTTAACAAGCAGGATCGGAACCTTGGCGAACTCCTTTTCACGCCTGACGGAGGATACAACTTCGGGAGATGCGGCATTCAGGATGATCATGGCAGGTGTCTTACCGTATCCTGTCAGTTTCCCGGCATCGCTGACGCTCACGAATGAACCGAACGCGGAAAGGCGCTGCAGCCCCTGAGGCAGCGGGCCGAGTACCAGGATGGTTCCGTCAATGTTCTCACCGCTTCCGGTTCTGAGTGCGGACCAGAGATCAAGCGTTGTCGGTTCCATGTCGAAGCAGAGGAACGGAAGGCTCTTGCTTCTCTGATGGTTCCTAAGCAGGTTGAGGACCACGCTCTCGCGCTCCCTCTTCTCGGCATAGTTCCAGGCCAGTCTTGTAACATTCTCCGGGATCTCGAATTCCTCTGCCAGTTCACTTTCGGTCACGAAAAGAACCTGAGGAAGGGTATTGACCACCGCAGGCACGGGACCTGTTTCATCTTTCCTGATATAAAGGGTATAGCCGATGGCACCGCTCTGGGTAACCTCACCCGTGAGGGATGGCCATGACATGCTTATCTGTATTCCGTGATCCTTGAAATGGAATGATCCCCCATGCATCATAACGATCTTTTCGGCAAGCGCGAGTGAGGCACACCCGCGATCATGTGCGGGATTCCAGGAATCGGATTTCACGAAAATGATGAGTCCGACAGGCTTTATGGAAACTTCCGCCAGGTAACCCGATGAATCCGGACCTGCCAGCTGAAGAATGATTTCCACTGCCTGGGCCAGCCTTTCGGGATCTGCATAGACTGCCGGAAGCGCATCGGGAACCGATATGGGAATACCGGCGGTTTCTGCCAGATTCCTGAAGAAAGCGGTAGGTGCGATCAGTTTTCTCTGAAGCTCCATCTGACCTTTCTCGGTATAGCAGAGATCCAGCAGGTGCTCTGCTTTCATAAGATGGTTCAGAAGCTCCTTTTTCTCCGGCATCTCTGAATCCTGCAGGAGCTTCTTCATCTGGGAAAGCGGCTCCTTAAGTCCATCTGAAATATTGTCAAAGAAGTCTGCAGAAGCTCTTTCAGCCTTTTCCGCTGCATCCTTTGCCCTGTTTGCGGCATCAAGGAGGCTTATGCCCTTAAGGGTTGAGGACAGAGTTGACCTCAGATCCTCAAGCATCTGCTCATCTCTCTGATCAGTAATGTCGCATAGGAAATAACCCAGATATTCGCTGTCATAAGTAAGCGGAAGGACAATGTGTGCTCCCCTGGAAATATTCTTCTGAAGATGTTCGGGAAGCAGCAGGGCAGAATCAAAACTCTCACCGGACAGAAGCTCGCCGTATCCGGTGAATCCGGTCTCAAGCCGGCTTCTCCCCTCCTCCGGTGTCGCGAAAACCATATACCCCTGTTTTATCCCGACTTTCGGCAGATCATCACGCAGCACAGCACCGAGATCCCGGATGGATCTTGTGGAAAGCAGTCTGTTCTTAAGCCGGTTTATCCTTCCGTTCTGCTGGGTGAGCTGGTATTTATGCTCAGCATCGACCCTTGAATACGTGTTGATCATGGAAGGGATGAGCTCTGAGTCACAGAACCTAAGGAACTTTTCAGGAAAGCCAAATGTATAAAGGAAGCACTTATAAACATCCAGCAGGTCATACAGCTCTCCCCCGCTCTGCAGGAAACGGCGGACGAAGAAGATGAATCTGTCCCTGAAACGGGAAAGATCCCCGTCCTTCATGGTCTTCTCAACGTCAAACGCATAATCGATGAATGCCTTGACCTCCTGATAGCTTATCTGGTCCTGCGTGAGGCTTATGATCCAGGAAATGAAGTTCTCCCTGTTGGCAAGATCCTTGCTTACCGGCTCATCGGAGCCGAAGCTGTGACGGCAGCCGCAGGAGTGCCTGATGACAAGCTCGGCAGGAAGGATGACATCCTCCACGGTGGTGTTCGGATCATTGAGGAGCTGATGAATCAGTTCCACGGCAACATGGCTCATGGAAACGACGGGCATTCTGACCGTCGTGGGTGCAACCTTCATTATTTTGTTGTTGTCACTGTCATTGAAGCCTGCCACCTTGAGCGTGGCGGGAACATCCACATTGATTTCCTCGAGATACTTCAGCGCTCCGCTGAGCATCAGGTCTGAAGCACAGATGAGGGCATCGAAATCTATTCCCGGAACCAGGCCACGGTCACAGATTATCTCCCGCAGCGCCTCCCGTCCCTGGTTCCATGCCATCGGGGTTGAGACCAGGTCCGCACACAATGGAATGCCGTACTGTTTCAGGCAGTCCTCGTATGCGGAAAAACGTGATTCGGCACTGGCGTGGTTCTGCGGTCCCCGCAGGAAGGCTATCCGTTTTATTCCGTGCTTGAGGATGAAGTGCTCTGTTTCCTTGTACATTCCTTCATATGCATTGAAGGTTACCGACGGAGAACCTTCAACAGGGAGTCCGATCGAAACAAACGGTATCCTGATTCCCCTCATCAGGGAACAGACCTCCTCCGTATTCATCTCTCCGGTAAGCGAACTTGTCCAGGAAATAATGCCGTCAAAGTTTGTCCCGTCTGCCAGAGAGTATATGCTGTTTCTTAAATACTCGTCCTGACCGCGGTAGTTCAGCCTGCCGCCCGGAAGAATAACCACGGAATCACTCAGCAGATCCAGGGAGTTCAGTGCACTCCTCCAGAGTCTGATGGATGCACCCTCATGGATCGTTGCCAGTATCAAACCAATCCTTTTGTCCATGTATTCAGGATATCGCCGATTTCACCGTTCCTCAACAAAAAATATCGTTTTTTTACAATGCACTTAATTGTACAATTAAGACATGCCGCACGATGGTTGTTTTTCTTGACAGCAGACACCATCGATTGTAAAGTGGAATCATGTTTCATTTTGGCGATCTGTCCCTTTTTCGGAGGTTTGGGATACGGCGCTTCATGGTTATCGATCACAAAGAGTTTCGTAGGAGGAAACGATGAATAATATCAAAGACGTGGTAAAGACAGTTGAAAGACCGATAAAGGTCCTTCAGTTCGGTGAAGGCAACTTCCTTCGCGCATTTGTTGACTGGATCATCGACCAGCTCAACGAGAAGGGAGACTTCAACGGCAACGTAATGCTGGTACAGCCTCTCGACAGGGGTCTTGGCGATATGATCAACGCTCAGAACGGACTTTACACAACAGTCCTCAGGGGCGTTCAGAACGGTAAGCCCGTGGAAGAGTTCAGACAGATCACTTCAGTTGCAGGCTGCATCAATCCTTATGCTGAATATGATGCGTTCATCGCACAGGCAGACAATCCTGACCTCAGATTCTTCATTTCAAACACGACTGAGGCCGGTATCGCATACCACGAGGGTGATAAACTTGAGGACAGACCTCAGGTAAGCTTCCCCGGAAAGGTCTGTGCATTCCTCTACAGAAGATATAAGACATTCGGCGGTGACATGAGCAAGGGTATCATTGCGATCCCATGCGAACTCATCGAGAAGAACGGCGACAACCTTAAGAGAATCGTGCTTCAGTATGCATCTGAATGGGGCCTTGAGGAAGGCTTCGTCAACTGGGTCAATGAAGCATGTGATTTCTGCAACAGCCTCGTCGACAGAATAGTTCCGGGTTATCCGAGGGCAGAGGCAGAAGAGCTCTGGAACCGCCTCGGCTACCAGGACAACATCATCGATGCAGCTGAGGTTTTCCTTCTCTGGGTCATCGAGTGTCACGGAAAGTTCCACGATGACGAGCTTCCCACGGCCAAGGCCGGAGTGAACGTCATCTGGACTGACGACATGTCCTTCTACAGAACAAGAAAGGTCAGGATTCTTAACGGAACACACACCCTCATGACACTGGCTGCCTACCAGGCAGGTCTCAACACGGTTGAGGAGTGCATCAAGAGCGATCTCATCTTCCCGTTCATGAAGAACGGTCTCTTCGACGAAATCATTCCTTCGATGGACGGAGACAAGGCTCAGCTCGAGCAGTATGCATCTGACGTCCTCGAAAGATTCGCAAATCCGTACATCGTTCACCTGCTGATGTCCATCTCACTCAACAGCGTTTCAAAGTTCAAGACAAGGGATCTTCCCTCACTGCTTGGCTATGTGAAGAAGTTCGGGAAGCTTCCGAAGAACCTTGTATTCTCCCTCTCCGCGCTCATCAGCTTCTACAGCGGAACGGAGTTCGAGGGTGCCGCCCTCAAGGGTAACAGAAACGGTGAGACTTACCTCATCAACGATAACCCTGAGTACCTTGCAAAGTTCGCAGAGCTCTATGGTGCAGACTATAAGTGCAACGGATGCAAGGGCAAGGCAATCGCAAAGGCCGTTCTTTCACAGGAAGCATGGTGGGGACAGGATCTCACAAAGGTCGAGGGTCTCGAGGAAGCAGTTGCCGCAAACCTCACTAAGATCTTCGATGACGGAATGGAAGCTGCAATCAGGAGCCTTTAATGGAACCAGTACTGAGAATCAACGAACTGGATAACGTTGCGGTTGCAATCAATCCCCTCTTCAAGGGTGACATCGTAACCGTGGACGGAACCACATACACACTTCTTACGGACGTACCTGCGGGCCACAAAATGGCCCTCAGGGATATCGCAAAGGAAGAGAAAGTCATCAAATACGGCTACCCGATCGGGGCCGCAAAGGAAGACATCAAGGCCGGAAGTCATGTTCATGCCTTCAATATCCACACTCTCCTTTCAGAGACCGCATCCTACACGTATGATGAGGAAAACGCAAAGAAATTCATTGCTGAAGCCGCCGAGAGGGCAAAGAAGTGGGAAGGCAAGGTCCCCACGATTATGGCGTATGAAAGGAAGAACGGTGAAATCGGTATCAGGAATGCCCTCTGGATCGTTCCTACCGTAGGCTGTGTAAACAGAATCGGTCAGAAACTCGAAGCATGGGCAAACGAAAATCTTTCTGTTGCCGACGGAGTTCATGTCTGGACACATCCTTACGGATGTTCCCAGATGGGAGATGACCATGACAACACGAGAAAGATCCTTGCAGACCTCGTTAAGCACCCCAATGCAGGCGGCGTGCTCGTTCTCTCACTCGGCTGCGAGAACAACACTCCGGCATCCTTTAAGGAACTGCTCGGACCGGTGGATGAGGAAAGGATCAGATTCCTCGTCTGTCAGGACACGGAGGATGAACTGACAAAGGCAAAGGCCCTTCTCACCGAGATCGCCGATGCAATGAAGAACGATAAGAGAGTTCCCGTGCCCATGTCCCGCCTCAAAGTCGGTTTCAAGTGCGGCGGTTCCGACGGTTTCTCAGGAATCACCGGAAACCCGCTTGTCGGAAGATTCTGCGACGAACTTACAGCAATGGGAGGAACCGCGATCCTTACGGAAGTTCCCGAGATGTTCGGTGCGGAGCAGATGCTGATGAACAGGGCTGTCTCCAGGGATGTCTTCGAGGACGTGGTCGCGCTCATCAACAATTTCAAGGACTACTTCACCTCACACGGACAGGTTGTCTACGAAAACCCCTCACCCGGAAACAAGGCAGGCGGCATCTCAACACTTGAGGATAAGAGCCTTGGCTGCGTCCAGAAGGGAGGAAGAGCCCCTGTCAATGCAGTGGTTAAGTATGCTGACAGGGTTACCAAAACAGGTCTCAACCTGCTCTCAGGTCCCGGCAACGACATCGTTTCCACCACTGCCCAGTCAGCTGCAGGCGCACACATGATCCTCTTCACCACAGGAAGGGGAACTCCCCTCGGCTCTCCGGTTCCGACAGTCAAGGTTGCCACAAACAGCGACCTTGCAAAAAGAAAGGCAAACTGGATAGACTTCAATGCCGGACGTGCCCTGACTGAGGATCCTCAGGAGCTCACCAGCGCCTTCATCCAGTTCCTGGTAAAGGTTGCTTCAGGTGAGGAACATACAAAGAACGAGATCAACGGCTACTCCGAGATCTCCGTATTCAAGGATGGTGTAATACTATGAAAAAATTCATGGATGAAAATTTCCTGTTACAGACGAAGACAGCTCAGGAGCTGTTCCACGACCATGCTGCGAAGATGCCCATCTTCGACTATCACTGCCACCTTATTCCTTCACAGATCGCTGAGAACAAGCGCTTCACGACGATCACGGATGCATGGCTCGGCGGCGACCACTACAAATGGAGACAGATGAGGACTAACGGTGTTCCCGAATCCCTGATCACAGGCAAGGATGCCGATCCATATGAGAAGTTCGTAGCCTGGGCAGATACAATGGAAAATCTCCTCGGCAATCCGCTCTATCACTGGACACACCTTGAGCTCCAGAGATACTTCGGAATCTACGATGTCCTTTGCAAAAAGAATGCGAAGAAGATCTATGACGAGGCCAACGAGAAGTTTGCCACCGATCCAGATCTCTCCGTCTTCGGCATCATGAAGAAGTTCAACGTATATGCAGTCGGAACTACCGATGACCCCGCTGACGACCTTGAGCAGCACAGGATCATCAGGGACGAAACCGAATGTCCCGCAAAGGTAATCCCATCATACCGCCCCGACAAGGCACTTCACATCGAGAAGGAAGACTTTGCGGATTACATCGCAAAGCTTTCAGAAGTCAGCGGCATGAAGCTTGACAGTGCTGATGCAGTCGTCGCCGCACTTCTGAAGAGACTCGACTTCTTCTGTGAGATGGGATGCAAGGCAAGTGACCATGCACTTGTTCAGTGCCCGCACACATTCGTAAGTGCTGATGAAGTCAATGCAGTCTTCGTCAAGAAGATGGCAGGAGGAGAACTCACGGAGCGCGAGGTTGATGCATACATGACATACGTCCTTCTTGCCCTTGCAAAGGCTTACAATAAGAAGGGTGTTGCAATGCAGCTTCACTTTGCTTCCATCAGGGACAACAACAAGACCATGTTCAGGCTGCTTGGACCTGACACGGGCTTCGATGCTTCCCATGACAAGGAACTGGCCGAAAGCGTATCAGCATTCCTCTCAGTCCTCTCAGAGACTGACGAAGTACCCAAAACCATTTTCTACAGCCTTAACCCCAAGGATTACTACTCCCTCGGCACCCTCATGGGCTGCTATCAGGGCGGCGGCATCCCGGGAAAGATCCAGCTCGGCTCCGCATGGTGGTTCTGTGATCACAGGGATGGAATGGAAGAACAGATGAAGGTTCTCGGAAACCTAGGAATGCTCCCCCGCTTCATCGGAATGCTCACTGACTCCCGCTCATTCCTCTCTTACTCAAGACACGAGTATTTCAGAAGAATACTCTGCAACATTCTCGGTACCTGGGCAGAGGAAGGCGAAGTACCCAATGACATGGATATGCTCGGCAGAGTTGTTGAGAACATCTGCTTCAACAACGCCCAGCACTATTTCGAGGGCTGATATATGAGCGGTAAGGAACTGGATGACAGAAACATGATGAGCGGCGTCAGCCGTACCATCAGAATACTTGAAGTGCTTTCAAAAAAAGGGGAACTTAACCTTGAGTCACTGGCCAAGGAAACAGATCTCCCCAAGGCTACCCTGCTCCGGTTCCTTGCCACATTACAGCAGTTAGGCTATGTGTTCCGCGATGATGCGGACAGATATTCACTCACGCTCCGGCTCTTTTCCGTAGGATCCAGAGCCCTGTCCCGGAATGATCTCATTTCGAAGGCAAGGCCCTTTGCCAGAAAGCTGTGCGAGGATCTGGGGGAGACCGTCCACATGGGGATACTTGAAGACAACAGCGCTGTCTATGTCCTGAAAGAAGAGTCCTCCTACACTCTGCGGATGTATTCACGCGTAGGAAAGGTCATTCCTCTTTACTGCACCGCTATCGGCAAGATATTCCTGGCGGAAAAAAGCCAGAAGGAGCTTGATGCATATCTTAAGGCTACCGTCCTGAAGCCTTTTACAGTCAGGACAATAAAGACCCGGGAAGCACTTATTGACCAGCTGGAACTGACAAGAAAGCGCGGCTGGGCCATCGATGATCAGGAGCACGAGGACAATGTCATGTGCATTGCCGCTCCGATCCGTGACTATACGGGCACTGTAGCGGCGGCCATTTCCGTATCCTGGCCGCTCTTCAGGTTCAATAAGGATGACTTTGAAAAAGCAACCCGCGAGATCATGGATGCGGCAAACGGGCTTTCAATGGTATTGGGTTATAGCACTGACATTTAGCCCCTTGCATCCTTCTCTTGCTTGACAGATGCATAATGCACGTTCTAAAATTGTTGTTAATCAATGAAAGAGGGCAAATTATGAAAAAATCATTTATCCTGCTGTTTGCTTTATGCCTGCTCTTCGTAAGCTGCGCCACAAAGCCTGTCTACATCACACACTACATGGTCGGTAATACTGAATACCTGGTTCAGAACGAAGGTGAATTCATGGATCCGGGTAAGCCTTATGGCTATTTCAATGAGAAAAGACAGGAGTTCCTTGGCTGGAGTTATGAAAACAGTATGATTACTGACTGGACTACACAGCCCGTCGGTGAGATTTACGTCCAGGCTGTCATTAAAGATATCAACTTTATCGATCTTTACGTAAACCAGAAACCATATCTGGCCATCAGTGAAAAGACTCTTGCACTGTCACCGAAAGCTCCTGACAACCCCACATATGAAAGTCTGAAAGCCTGTGGATTCAAGAGCGATGAACTTGACGAGGACTTCTCTGAAGGTTATTCATTCAAGGACAACACGCTCATCGGATGGGCAATCGACGGTACAAATGAGTTATTCGAAGACTGGGACAAACCTCTTACAAAGTCCATCAAGCTCAATGCAGTCTACAAGCCTATCGTTCTCTACTATGTGAACAATGAGCTCTGGAAGGAACAGTATGTTTCCGATTTTGCTGATCCGGGTGCTCCTGCCGCAACTGATCTTCTCAACGGATATGAGTTCGAAGGCTGGGTCAACATGGATGAAACAGGTCCCTATGCTGACTGGAGCGTAAAACCTGAAGTCCTCAGATTCGATGCCCTTCTGTCCCTGACAACCGCTGATGATTCAGCACTCCTCAACAGTGAGAGGATTAGCCTTGACAGAAGCTCAAGATCTTACGACATTCTCGGACCTCTGACAGTTTCAGAGACATACCAGATCGTAAACGGTAAGATTAAGACCAACAAGGTCGGCTACAAGGACATCCTTGCAGAAGCAAGAAGGCTCTATCCTTCAACAGATCAGGTCATCGACATCGTCGTTGACTACGAGACAAAGGAAATCGATACCGATTACTCTCTCCTCATGACTGATGCTGAAAGCACTTCTGCAAAGAGATTCGTGTTCCGCACGGCATCCTACACTGGACTTGCCATCGATCTCCACTGATCATTCAGGATATTTAAAGGCCCTTCCGGCGAGGAAGGGTCTTATTGTTTATTTTACGAAGGGAAGTTTTTTCTCCCTGCACCATTCGGCAACAAGGGATGCGATCATCCGGGCTCCTTCAGGTCTGAGGTGAGTGTTGTCTTCCTTGCCTTCAGGGAAGCACGGATACAGTCCGGGACCGAAATTCATGAAGAATCTCAGGCTTCCTTCCTCACCCTCCCGGTTCAGAAGACTCCTTGTCCTCTCGCTCATTTCAATGAACGGAATACCGAGTTCATCGGCCACTGCCTTCATGGCGGCAGGATAATCCGTATGGGTATCGACACATACACCATCTGAAAACTTCCGTCTGGCGATTGAGGAAATGAAGACTGCATGAACGCCCTTTTTCATGAGATTGGACGCCATGAATCTTAAGTTCAGCTGATAGGTTCCGTAAGCGGATGTTCTTCGGTAAATCTCGGGTTTTGTCTCATTGTGTCCATACTGAATCATTACCCAGTCTCCGCTTTCACACCTTCTGAAACATTCCATGAAAATACCTTCATGGATCGCCATCTCAGTGGAGCGGCCGTTTGCGGCCAGGTTCACGATCTCAAAGCCGGGAGCAAGGAACTCATCAAAACATTCGCCCCACCCTGTTTCAGGCCTTGCCTTATCTTCCTTACGGGCACATGTGGAATCTCCGAGAAGAAACAGTTTAGGCATGACACCTCCTTAATAAAAGACGGTAC
>JBJEWN010000182.1:0-3416 GCA_051885075.1 Bullifex sp. | reverse complement strand
GGTGACGTCGCATCGTGGGGTGGCTGACTGCACCCCTCGGGATTTCTCCCGAAGACAATATGAAGTGACCTCCCATAAGGAAATTGCAGATTCGTGAATTCTGCGAGATACTTGGGAAAGAATAAACACAAGCATGAAGCATTAGCTCATGCAATCAAGGAGATCACTCATGAAAGACAGTGTAATTTATGTCGGGATTGATGTCCATAAGGACACCAACAGCGTATGCATGTATGACAGGCAGGACAATGCATTTTTTGCCGAGACAAAGCTGGATGCCGGGACGGACATTATGGTCAGATATCTGGAAAAGGCCGTGAAGGACTATGGATTATCAGGCGAGTTTTTTCTTGGCTACGAAGCAGGACCTACAGGCTATGGGCTTTGCAGAGGCTTGAAGAAACATGGCTAAAACTGCGTGATCATGGCCCCGACCACGATAAGGAAGTCATCAGGTGATGTGTTTAGTCAATACGTTATGGTCAAAATAATATGTCCAATTTGGACTTTTTCGTAAAAGCACAATTCCACAAGATAATCGAAATAATTCCGCAGGAAAATCGAGTTTTTTCCCCACTTAAGAAGTTATGGCACTCCGTCAGAGAGAGCTGTTCAGAGCACGGATGAGCAGTTCATTCATGCTGAGTCCGGTCATTGAAGATCTGTACCGTAGCCTGTCCATGAGCTCACCCGGAAGCAGTGCCTGGAACCGCATGTCACGCTTCTGGTCAGCATGGTTTACCGTCTGATGTGCAAGACCTGGTTCATTGACAAAGCTGTAGCCAAGAGTCCCGCTGACAATATCATCAAGGGCCTCTTCCATTCCGTCCGTACCATCCAGCACCTCATCAAGAAGCTCTATGGCTTCACTAATGGCCTCTCCCTTAACTGAATCACGGATGTTTTCAGGGAGTCTTTCCAGTTTCTCTTCCTCATCATTCTTCAGCAGTCCGACTTCGTTTCTGTATTCAGTTACGGCATGCATTACTGAGCGGTGGAATGCCCTGCTTGCTCTTTTCAGAATGTTACGTGCATCTCTGTTCATTCCTCATTTTCCCATCAGACATTTATACACATAAGCTCCGATGTGCCCGGAGCACATCCGGGACATCATCGAAGAATCGTTCATTCCTGCCTGCTAAAACAGGCAGTCTGCAGCATCCGTCATTGCATTACGGATATCGTCCACCTCATGCATTCTGAAGCCGAAATCCTTCTGCATGCGGTGAGCAATGTTCTCGGCATCGAATTCATCATAGTCACGGTAAAACGATGCGACAGTTTCAAGAAGAATCCTCCTGAACAGCCTTTCAGGTATCACCTTCCTGAGTTCACTGACAAGCCTGCCGTAACATTCGGTCTGCAGTTCACCTGCCTCCGCATCCATTCTGAGGTCGAACAGTTCATCCTCTGTCACCGTTACTGTTTTCCTCTCATCCGTTATCACTGACATTAATGTTCCTCCCTTACTGTCACGCCTGACTGTCTGTTCATCGGAGAGTGTACCAGACGCCAGTCCCTGGAGCCGGTATCGATGTTGTGCCCGTAGTGCACGATGCGGTCTATTATTGCGGCTGCTAGCTGTTCATCAGTGACGATGCGTCCCCATTCGCTGAACGGCAGGTTCGTCGTAATGATGAGGCTCTTCTTCTCATAGCTGTCACCTATGACGCGGAATACGTATTCGGCGCTTTCCTTGTCAATCATGGTGTAACCCCACTCGTCGATGATGAGAAGATCAAGCTTCCTGAGAGTCATGAGAAAGTTCTCAAGCCTGCCGTCCTCAGACGCTTCCTTAAGCCTTGCGGCAAGTTCCGCAAGAGTATAGAAATGAACTTTCCTTCCGCTACGGCATGCCAGCATGCCAAGACATATGGAAAGCATCGTCTTGCCTGAGCCGCACACACCGTACATTATCAGGTTTTCCTTCCTGTCCATGAAATCGAGGTTAAGCAGTTCCTCCCTCGTCATGCTTGAAGGCATCTTCAGCTGGCTGAAATCATAGTCCCCGATATCCTTCAGTCCGGGAAACCCCGCACTGCGGATGATGTTGGCTATGCGTGAAGCCTGCCTTCTTGCGGCTTCCTCTGTAAATATCCTGTCCAGGAAATCAAGCACCTTCGGCGTTGACTTGGTGCATGCGTCATCCGCACACTGGTTCGAGAGCATCAGGAATCTCATGTTCCGTCTGAGACGCTCTCTTTTTTCCGCTGTAATGTTTTCCACCGGTCACCTCACTGAGCAGCCCTGAGAAGGGCATCGTACTTGTCGAGTGAAACACCTGTCGGGTTCGTGACAGCATTGAGGGAGAATGTTGCAATCCTGCTGCTCAGCACTTTAAGGTCATCCTTCTGAATGCTTCCTTTGGTCTCAGCCAGTATGTTTGCCGCATGAAGGGTTTCCCCGTACCCGTATATCACGCTGTTATTGTACAGACAGCTGAACAGCGAGGACTTCACATTCTCATCCTTCAGCCCGTCAATAAGGCTTTTAAGGTTACCGTCTTCCATCTGTTCCCTTACGGCGCTGTTTCTCCATGACTTTGTCTTCCTGATAAGGCCGTACAGAATGGCTGGAAGGTTGTAATAGGTTTCCTGTGAGTCGTATAGCCTGACGCACTCTTCAAGAAACGTTCCGTCCATGCGGTGAAAGCGTACGCTGTACATGGTCTTCTCCACGAGGACCTTGCCGTTCACTGAGGGGTCAAGATGATATTCAAACTTTCCGTCCAGCTTCACAAGGCCCTCATGCGCGGTGCAGGCATCTATCCTGCACACCCTGAAATCAGCTGACGGAAGAGGACGCATGTGCTTCAGGTCCTCACTGAACAGCTCGGCAATGATAACACCCTTCCTGTAGTGTTCCTCATCTGCCCTGAATGCATGGGAAACAGGCAGCATCACTTCCCTGTTGAATGTCTCGAGGTTTCCGTGTATCGTCAGAAGCGGTACGAGACGGTTCCTGCGGAATGTACCGACGGCGTTCTCCACAGACCCTTTCTCCTGGCCGGCGTAGGGGTTTGTGAACGTCGCTTCGAATCCGTAATGCAGCCTGAACCTGGTGAATGCCTCATGTTCCTGCAGTTCCTTCTGTATCCTTTTTCCTATCCCCGTGGCATTGTCAAACACGATTCTGACCGGAACGCATCCAATGTATTCAAACATGTCCTTCAGACACTGGCATACGCACTGGCAGTTTTCCCCGGGGGATGCCATGCTCAGTATCCTGTTGCTGTACGGGAATGAGAGAACAATGTATTTGAGGGTAACCGTCTGCCCGGACTCTGTAAGGAAATCCGCTTCCCCGAAGTCGCACTGGGCCTCTCCCGGATGCCATACCAGAGGCATGGTTCCTTTGTCCATGTAAGACCTCTTCTTCTCATCACGAAGCTGTCTCATGAACCTCTGTACCAGAAG
>JBJEWN010000181.1:0-3428 GCA_051885075.1 Bullifex sp. | reverse complement strand
AAATGCTTATGTTTAATGGTGACGGACTTAAGGTTGATCACCTTTGCAGCTTATTGTACATGATTACAATAATCCGGTATATCAACTGATAATTTACAATCCCCCACGAAAAGCCCATGAGCTTAAGGGAATTTGCCTTCAGAATTAATGTGTCCGACAAACTGAAACCTCATCAGTTTACTTCCCCGTATATACAGGCCGGGTTTCAGTAATGTGGAGGCTTCCTGTTTGGCCTTGTCGGGGAACCGACTTCCTCGATAAGATCCTCGATCCTCTTTTCCGCCTGAAGCAGCTTAAGAGTCAGGGAATCAATGCTCTTCTGCTGCTCTATTATCACTTCATTAAGCTCGGCCACCTGTGCTTCCAGGTATGAAACCTTTATTTCCACTTTTTCAAGTTCTTCGTTCATATCCGGAAGTGTAATTTTTACAATGATTTTTTGCAACAAACGGAAACACCTGTTGTTGCAATATCGAATTATGATATACTTTCTGTTGCCATAAGGAGATTGTACAAAATGAAAGGAGAAAGGGTTGCACAGCTGGAACTCCTTCTGAGGTCACATCCGGAAGGACTCAGGAGAGCCGAAATAGCCAGAAGACTCGGAGTCCACAGATCAACGATATCCAGATACGTGGAAGACCTGTCGGAGCACATCGACGTATATGAAGAGAACAACCTTATCAAGATCAGGCAGAAGGAAGATGAGGATGAAAACATAGCACTCTCGGTCTATGAGTCCCTTGCCTTCAACCTCAGTGCCGAGGTTCTCATCAACAACAGTGAGATCCAGACACCCCATCTTGCGTCAGGACTCAGAAAGATTGCAATGAACATGCGCTCCTATGCTCCGAAAGTAAGTGACAACATGCTCCTTGTTGCCGAGAAGATCGATCAGGAAGTACAGAAGAACAGGAGCAGGAACACAAAATACAATACGATCCTGGAAGTGCTCATCGACGCATGGGTTACGGGACGCATCGTCAGGATCTCCCTGGCAGACTCCGATGAAATCGAGCTTGCGCCCTACTTCATCGGTTTCCGTGAAGAAAACAGGGACAGACAGCCCATTACCGTCACGGGCCGTCTCAGACACACAAAGGAAATAATAACGATAGACATCACCAAGATCGTGAGTGCCACCCTCCTTGATGAAACCTACACGATCCCTGATAACCTCAAGCCCTTCAGGATGGACAGTAACAAAGAGGAAAAGTACGATGCGATCGACATGGTTCCCCTTGAACTGGAACTCCAGGAAAAGTCAGCTTTAAACGCATTCCGTGACATCGTCCACGGAGACGTATTGATAAATAAGAGCGAGAACGGAAAGCTTACATGCACCTTTGAAGCTGAAAACTCCATCGAACTGATGATGAAAATCTTCCAGTGCGGAAGCTCTGTTAAGATCATCGGACCAGAGAGCTACAGGGCCAAGTACCTCTCATACCTTAACGACATCATGTCCGTGTATAACTGAATAAGATTCATGGAGTGCCGCGGCAAAGGCAATGACACTTATCACTGCGGCACTTACAGTGACATCGATTAATCCAACCGTCATAGGGAAAAGAAAAAGCAGGACGCCCGTGATCTTATTCAGGACGGAATGCACGGCTACAAGCTTACGCACCCTTAACATGGTAAAAAGCTTTATCAAGGCAATTATCACAACTGCAATGTAACACCATCCCGGAAGAGAAATCTCCGGGATGATTTTAATAAGGCAGATACATGTGAAAACCATATCTGCGGCAGTATCGAGCCTGGCACCCCTTTCACCCGCAGTTCCCATCACTCTTGCAACCGTCCCGTCCACCATGTCAGTTATTCCTGCTCCGCTGTAAAACACATAAAACAGCGGTGAAAAGACAGGCATGAACACGATGCATATGCTGAAGACGATCCTGAGGGATGTGATGATGTCAGCGATCATAAAGCGGCAAAACCGGAAATCAGTCTTATAAGCTCATAGTAGTCAAAGAGCGATACTGAAGACACATGCGAATGAGCATACCTTGTCGCGACACCGGTTACTATCGTCTTCGAGCCGCGTCCCGCACGGGACATGGTCACGGCATCGGTCCCTCCTCCGGTCCTTATCGCTTCCTGTATCATGATGCCATCACGTTCTGCCAGCATCCTGAGTGAATCAACGATCTCACGGCTTGCAATGTGCGTGGGATCAAAGAGCCTTATGTGGGCGCCCTTTCCCTGACAGGTCAGGGGATGGGCGGGACCTGAGGGCATGTCATCGGCAGGAGCACCTTCAACTATGACTGAGTAATCAGGATGGATGTAGTTCTTAAGAACTGATGAACCGCGCTCCCCTACTTCCTCCTGGGTTGTGAATGCAAAGATGCATGTATTCCTGCTTCCTTTAAGCTGCCTTGCAGTTTCAATAAGGACAGCACACCCGATCCTGTCATCGAAGGCTTTTGAAAAGACCCTGTCAGTTTCCGGAACATACTTAAACGGAGCGACGGGAACAGCTATATCCCCGATCCTTATTCCGAACACATCCTTCACTTCCTCAGCTGATGATGATCCGATGTCGACAAAAAGCTCAGAAAGCTCAGGCACGGTTAAAGGTGTACCCTTTTTGATGAAATGCGGTGATATCTGACCTATCACCCCATAGTGTCTATCACCTTTACTGCTGATAACTTCAACGGGAGAGGAAGGAAGTGTCAGCGTCGACCAGCCGCCCAGGTTTATCAGTCGCAGATATCCGTTCTCCAGAATATCCGACACCATGAAACCGACTTCATCCATGTGTGAAGCAAACAGAATGGTCTTACCATCCGGTTGGCCACGGAAGGTACACACAAGATTACCGATTCCATCTTCATCGATTGCACATCCAAGGCCTTCCATTTCCTTTCTTATGATATCCCTGACGGGATCTTCAAAGCCTGAAGGTCCCGGAGCCTGGGAAAGTCTCTCAATTAAACTTACAGAATAGTCTTTATCCATAATGATGATTATCCCTCATGGCGGAGATCATCTCAAGTGCCTCAGAATTTAACGATTTTGCAGGAAATCCAAAAAATAAATTTGACGATTTTGTGGTAAAAGGCTAGAATAAATTTAACGATTTTGCAGGAAATCCTTAAAATAAATTTGACGATTTCGTAAAAGGAAGCCATGTTCAGAAGAAAAATCTATACGCATATGCTTGCGTGGAAAGAAGAATCCAATGGAAAAACAGCCCTTCTGGTTGAAGGGCAACGTCGTGTAGGAAAATCAACCGTAGTGGAAGAATTTGCCAGAAAAGAATATGAGAGCTATATTCTTGTAGACTTCTACAGCGCTTCGGCCGCAACGAAAAAGCTTTTTGACGATCTGTCCGACCTCAATTACATATTCCTCCAGCTGCAGCTCACTTACCACAAAAGTCTCAAAGAGAGGAAATCATGCATCATATT
>JBJEWN010000180.1:0-3443 GCA_051885075.1 Bullifex sp. | reverse complement strand
CCGATGTATCAGTGTGAAGTTCTCCATTCTTTTCTTGATACAATCGTGATAGCCGACAGAAATTCAGTAAAAGTGCCGGAAGCTCTCCGTGATAAAACACATCTGATGGCATCCTCACTGAAAAATCTTATCAGTGCTTCCGGGAACATGTTCATGACTGGAGACACCGATGAAATCAATCCGTCTGCGCTTCTGACCCTTGCATCCCATATTTTCATGGATGAAAAACTTGCTTCAGGAGTGCATGAAGAAAACTGCTGGGATGGTGTCTCACCGTATGGAAACCGCATGCCTGAAAGAAAAAGTGCCTTCATGGAAAGTGACGGACACATGATACTCAGGGGAAGCGGAATCGAAGCCCATATGTTCACAGGAAACATGGGATCGGGACACGGTCATGTATCACAGCTTCATCTTGATATCTCAGGCAGGAACAGAAACTTCTTCATTGATCCGGGCAGATACACTTACACAGACTGTGAAAAGCGCCTGCTTTATAAAAGCGCAGCGATGCACAACATTCCCATGACATCATCGGATTACACGCTTAAGCCCATCGGCTCCTGGTCCTACAATGAAATCGGAGAAACTACCAGGGGCAGACATGCCTCAGCAGCCGGATATGAGGTGATGGAAGCTGAAAATCTTTCATTCATCCGTGATGGACTGATGATCAGGAGAAAGGTTCTGAAACTTACCGATGAGATCATTACGGTAATTGATGAATATTTCTCATCAGAATACGTAAAGGCCGTAATTCCTTTTCATGCCCACCCGGACTGCACAATGCACATGGAAGAAGGAATGATCAGGCTTGAGTCCCACGATGAAACGATGTACCTGCTCACCGACGGAAATGCTGAGGTCGGGACCTCGACGGTATCGCTTCACTACAATGAGGAATCGGACTCAGGCCTTGTAACCGTATCAAAGGATGTCGGAAAAACAGGATCTGTGATCACAGTACTTTCCAGAAAACCCGTGACAATGAAGCACCTGGAAACGGAACTCATTGATGCTCACAGAATACTTGGAAAAAGCGAGGCTGTATCATTTACTGTATCTGATGGGGAACATGAGTGGACGGTCATTTCAAGACCTGCCGAAACGGTTGCCCAGGTTGATATCATCAGGTCCGGCTCCTGCGAGGGATACGGAAGACTCATTGTAAAGGAAAAGAGCGCAGCCTCTGCGACCACGCTCTTCTTCTGAGTATTATGATGCGGTAACACCTTTCTTAATGATGATGTTACCGTACTTCCTCACTTCTCCGGACACAACAACGAAAGATGCACTGCGTGATCTATCATAGAATTCATACCGTCCGATTTTTTCAATCCTGTCATTAGAGGTATGTTTCCTTATGGATTTAATGTACTCCTCTTCCAGTTTGGGATCAGGAAAATCTCCTTCCACCGGAGACATCATAATGAAAGGGGCTTCAACGTATGTATCTGCCTCAATGAGAGAAAGAATTGCATCTATCAGACGTGATGCCTGGATTCCGTCAGCCCTGATAACCTTTTCATTGAACGTATATGCCGGGAAAAAGGCATCAGATATCACAAGCTCATCCCCATGTCCCATTTTCGCAAGCTCATACAGCAGTTCGGGAGATATGCACGGATCAATTCCTTTAAGCATCACCTGTCTCCTTCAGGATACTTCCTGTATCCGGGATGTCTCCCTGTGACCTTATACTGCTCCCTCATGGAGATGAGACGGTCCGTATTTTCTCTCGGAAGTTCGACCGCGCCGCCGAGCATATGGGCTGTCAGTGAGATTTTCGCAAAGAGCTCCAGTGTTTCCATCCTGTAATATGCAGTCATCAGATCACACCCGAGTGTCAGTGCACCGTGGTTTGCCAGGAGCAGCACATCATGATCCTGAAGATACGGTCTTATTGCATCAGGGACTTCTTCCGTTGAAGGGGTTCCGAACGGAGTTACGGGAACTGAACCTATGGCGATGACCGTTTCGATCATCGAATAATCATCAAGGGCCTTATGAGCCACCGCGAATCCTGTTGCCGTGGCAGGATGGGCATGAAGAACCGCACCCGCATCACTTCTTTCCCTGTAACAGCACAGATGCATCTTAAATTCTGATGAATACTTTCTGTCACCTTCAATGATATTACCATTCATATCAGCAACCACCAGCATCTCAGGTGTGATAAGGCGCTTACTGACGCCTGTAGGCGTTACAAGGATGTTTCCGTCGCTCAGCCTTACCGATACATTTCCGTCATTTGCAGCCACCCAGCCGTTCTGCCATAGCAGATGGCATACATTGCATATTTCCTCTCTTTCACTCCTGTATGTCATTTTTTCACAATTCTCCTATATTTCCCGTACATTTCATCACTGACATGATTTACTGGATTTATGGTTTTAATTTCATCCATTGCTCTCACCAGATTACGGCCCTCCCGCAGGGAGCTGATTATGCCGCGGGATATGAACTGCACAAGTGCATTGCCTATGACGGTTGCTTCCTCAGGTCCGCACACCACAGGAATGCCAAGTGTATCCGCAGTCAGTCCGGCGAGCAGGGAGGACTTCACCCCTCCGCCGAACATATACAGCACTGAATGATGCTTTCCAGTACATTCCTCCAGTTCATCCCTGACCGTTCTGTACTTCATTGCAAGGCTTTCATATACGATCCTGACCAGTTCTCCTTTCGTCCGGGGCTTATGCTGTCCGGACTGAACCAGATAAGTGCATATTTTTTCCTCCATCCTTCCCGGAGATGCAAACAGCGGATCATCGGTATCGATGAATACTCCGGTGCTGCCGCACTTTTCAGCAAGTGCATCCATTTCGGAATAATCCAGCCCCCACTCCTCATGCAGCTGCTGTACGATCCAGAGACCTGTAAGATTTTTCATGAATGAAACCTTTCCATCATATCCGATCTCATTCGTTAGATTCATTCTCTCCGTTTTCTCATTGATGAGAGGCTTCTCCAGCTCAGTTCCGAAAAGTGACCAGGTGCCGCAGCTCAGGAAGATAAAATCATCCTCTGCTGCAGGTACTGCGGCTATTGCCGACTGGGTGTCATGCCCGCATACGGAAATAACGGAAATCCCATTCCAGCTTCCTGCCGGAGTTCCCGGCAGTGATATCGGAGGGAGTACAGGCACGTTCTTACCAAGCAGGGACAGCAGTTCCCCGCTCCAGTTATGGGTATGGGGATCAAGTATCTGGGACGTGGATGCAATGCTGAGTTCAGCTTTCTTTATTCCGGTCAGACGCCACGTGAGGTAATCAGGCATGAACAGCAGTATTCTGCCCCTGATGTCATCCCTTTCGCTCATAAGCTGGTAAAGTGTATTCATGCTCATGTTCTGGAGGCCGGAAGCACTGTATAGCCAGTGAGCTCCCTTTTCCTTCATCACTTTATCAAAGGCTGAATAACTCCTTGCATCACGGTAACAG
>JBJEWN010000179.1:0-3445 GCA_051885075.1 Bullifex sp. | reverse complement strand
GTGTACCTCCTGTTTATTAGGTTCTACTTATAATAAACAGAAAAGTGATTTTTTCAGTTTTAATGGATGAATGAGAGCGGCAGAAGCAGTGCATTCATGGAAATAAGGTATTGATTACAATGGAAGATAGTTACAGATGAGCCTCCGGAAAGCCCCGCGTGATTCACCAGATAATCCTGCTTTGTCCCGTCGATTCAAGAAAATCATTGCACTTTTTAAAGTGTCCGCAGCCGAAGAAGCCTCTGTATGCGGAGAGGGGGCTGGGATGGACTGTTTCGAGAATGAGATGATTCTTTCCTTCGATAAGGGATTTCTTGCTCCTTGCATAGGATCCCCAGAGCATGAAGACCTTTGGCCTTTCGTCACGTCCGAGTTCGATGATTGCCCTGTCCGTGAACTGCTCCCAGCCTTTTCCTGCATGGGACGCAGCCCTGTGTGCCCGGACTGTCAGTGTGCTGTTTAAAAGCAGCACTCCCTGTCGTGCCCACCTGCTGAGGTCAGACGACCACTGTCCCTGTTCCACATCTTCATTCCTTATTTCTTCCCTGATGTTTCTCAGTGATGGCGGTTCATCGGTCCCTTCCCTGACAGAGAAGGACAGTCCCATTGCCTGTCCTTCCTCATGGTACGGATCCTGTCCGACAATGATTGCCTTGGTCTCAGCAAAGGGACAGAGTTTAAATGCAGTGAATATCTCATGCATGGGAGGATATACTGTCTTTGTCCGGTATTCTCCGATCAGGAACTGTCTTAATGCAAGGTAATATGGTTTTACCTGCTCCTCATCAAAAAGCGGCTGCCAGTCATTGTTTACGTTGATCATGCGATGATGATATCACGTCGGAGACCCAAGATACAGCTTAAAGAGCCTGAAGAATGACTTCAGACTCCTATATTCTTCCTACTCGTGATGAGAACAGTTTCCACTGTGTCCGCAGGTGTGGCCTTCGCCATGGTGGTGGGTGCACATCACATCGGGATTGTAATCAAGCTCACCTCTGATAAGTGCTTCAACTGCGGCATCGGCATTGCCGGAAACTCCGCCGTAAAGCGTGATACCTGCTTCGGCAAGGGCCATCCGGGCACCTCCTCCGATGCCTCCGCATATCAGGGCATCCACATCAAGACCGCTGAGGAGCGTTGCAAGCGCGCCGTGTCCCTGACCGTCAGTTCCGATCACTTTGCTCTCTTTGATCTTTCCGTCTTCAGTATCATAAATCTTGAAGCTTTCCGTGTGTCCGAAGTGCTGGAAGATCATACCGTCATCATAAGTTACCGCTATTCTCACTGTGTCATCTCCTTTGGCATCTATGCCGTAAACACCTGTTCTGTCTCTAAAGCAGATGTTTCCTCCCCTGATCACAAGCGGTCTGCCATCAACAAGGGAAGAAGCGGTTTTTTTCCTTGCCGATGCCAGAATCAGCTGAATGGACTGTCTGGAAACACGCATCTTCAGGGCAGCTTCCTCCTGACTCATATCCATGAAGTCAATGAGTTTAAGGGCTTCGAATTCATCCAGCGTCATCACGACAGGCTCTCTGTCCGTATGTTCTGTCGGGCGGAAAGAGTAGTTGTCGGGAAGCGATGAGACACATCTTGTTTTCAGCGGACGGGCCATTTAACCTCCAGGTTTATGGCATATGCCAATAACTATGATAAAAAAAGTCATTCACGCTGTCAAGTCAGAACCAGCGTTCACGCTTTTTCCCCAGTCTTGTCCCGTAGCTTGCGGCAGCTGAGTGTTTCATGTCCAGGAGTTTATCCATTTCCTTCAGTGCACCTTTATATCCAACAGGCTGGAAGTGTGTGAGTATGTAATTCACTCGTTTTATCTTACCCCTGTTTTCCAGGCAGAACTGTCTCACCGGTGCGGCTATGTGAAATACCCAGATCGGGGTGCATATGGTGACTTCATCAAAGGATGATGCATCGACGTGCTTTATCGGCATCGGCCAGCGGTGCATGGCAAAGCGTCCGCACCACCAGAAACCAAGGGTTCCTTCCGTCCGCTCAGTGCTTTCAAGTCTAATTATGACTGCTCCTGTCCTGTCCGCTTCCTCATATGCAATGCGCTCGGTGGTACCGAGTCTTGAGAAATACACAACAGCCTTTGATTTATCACTTCCGGTGTTTTTATAGCTCTCCCTGTCGATGTTATTGTGTTCCTGTGAGTAAAAGACAAGCGCGGCATATGCAGTGAAGAACTGTACGAAGCTGAAGGCAAAGTAGCTGTTGGACAGAAAATTTGATGGGAATATCACGAGCTGGATCACGATCCATGCATTGAGAAGCAATCCGCATGCCATGCTGAGCACGATTCCTGACTTCTTCTTTCTGATAAGCAGATATGATGCGATGAGGTTCGGCACTCCGTTTATGAGAAAGAGTGCAATTCCCGGAAAAACATAATCCTGATAAAGATACTCAGCCAGCGGAAGCACCTGAAAGTATGGTATCATGGCTTCCATGTGCAGAAGGTGTCCGTCGGGAGCAAGTTCCATGAGCGAAGCTCCCCATAGGGCTCCCAGTCCTATGAACAGATCCCAGAAGAGAACTGCCTTTGCAGTGATTCTCCATCTTGATTTCATATATTCTGCCCCCTGTGTGTTTCAAAGAAGCTGATGACGTGACGCTTAATCATCTCAAGACACTCATTCCGTCTTTCCGGTAATCTGTCCACGATGCCAAGCAGTGTGAATATGGGTGCGGTATATTGCAGTGCCACCGCCTCGATGTCTGATCCGAAATGATGACCGGCTTTTTCATAGTTCTTAAAGAGCGTGATGTGATAATCCCACATTCTTTTTACATAACGTTCGTTGTAGAGCTCAGCAAGGTGGCTGTTCCTGAACTGCTCGATGGTAAGAAGTTTTCTGACCCTGGAAACATATGCGTCATCAATTGAGTAGCTGATGAGCCTTACGACCGAATCGGCAAGCTCATCTGCTGAGAGTGCTGAGAAATGGGAAAAGTCATTATCCCTGTCTGAAGTGACATGGATATCATCCTTTCCCGATTCCCTGTCATAGCGTGATGTCATTTCATTGAAGATGGCTTCAAAGATCGCATCCTTGGAGTCAAAGTGTTTGTAAAGCGAACTTGCGGTTATTCCGACCGCAGAAGCAATATCACGGACCGTAGTTCCCTCAAAACCTTTTTCTGAGAAAAGCAGCAGTGATTCATCAAGTATTCTGGACCTTGTATCTTTCATAAGCGAACAAATGTTCTCCTTTGCCGTATTATTAGAGAACATGTGTTCGCTTTATGTCAAGTCATTCTCAGGGAAAACCGACCGCTTCCAGGGAAGATAGGAGCATGTAATTAAAAGTCTGCTTCAGGATTCTTTATTGTTTTCGGCTTCAAGCAGTCTTTCACGCTTCTTCCAGAGATGGTTCATCATGAACTCAGCACCCTTGCCTTGAGGATCTCCACCTAAGGTTCCGAA
>JBJEWN010000178.1:0-3446 GCA_051885075.1 Bullifex sp. | reverse complement strand
GGAGCATGCACTTGATCCCACCTATGCGAAAAACCTCGGAGTCAACATCGACGAGCTCTGGATAAGCCAGCCCGACAACGGCGAGCAGGCGCTTGAGATCACTGAGTCCCTTGTACGCTCAGGTGCCGTGGACATCGTTGTAATCGACTCTGTTGCAGCCCTTACTCCCCAGGCAGAGATCGAGGGAGACATGGGGGACAGCCACATGGGCGTTCAGGCCCGTCTCATGAGCCAGGCACTCAGAAAGCTTACAGGCATTCTGGCAAAGAGCAACTGCATCATCATCTTCATCAACCAGCTGAGAATGAAGATCGGAGTCATGTTCGGAAACCCTGAGACAACCACCGGCGGTAATGCACTTAAATTCTATGCATCTGTCAGAATGGATGTAAGGAAGATCGAGTCCATCGGAAAGAACCAGGATGAAATAGTCGGTAACAGGGTAAGGGTCAAGATTGTCAAGAACAAAGTGGCTCCTCCTTTCAGGAAGTGTGAACTTGACATCATGTTCGGCAAGGGTATCAGCTATGTCGGATCCATGCTTGATGCCGCACTTAAGTATGAGCTTGTTGAGAAATCAGGTTCATGGTTCAGCTATAACGGAGAGAAGATAGGACAGGGCAGGGACAGAACCCTTGAATACTTCACAAATAATCCTGCTGTTACCGAAGAGCTTGTCACAAAGCTCAGGGACATCATGTTCGGCAAGAAGGACAGTGAGGAAGAGCCAAAGCCTGAAGAGAAGTAATGGATCTTAAAAGCGAGGAGAACTTCGGGGAGGTCAGGCAGGTCTTCAGGACCGAAGAATTCGAAGGACCGCTGGACCTCCTCCTCTACCAGATACAGAAGGCAGAGGTAAACATCTATAACATACCCATAGCCGAGATAACCGAGCAGTTCATCGGCTATATAAACACGCATAAGACCACTCTGAGAAATCTTGCGGACTTCTACCGCATGGCGGCAGACCTGCTTTACATCAAGTCCAGGATGCTGCTTCCCGTTGAGGTTGAATTCGATGAGGAGTATGAGGACCCGCGAAGGGAACTGGTGGACAGACTCCTTGATTACCAGAAGTTCAGGAAATATACGGACCTGCTGATGAGTGTGGCAACAAGTGACAGTTTTTACATCCCACGCAAAGAAAATCTGTTTGCGCTTCCGTTTGAGGATGAAGAGCTTTTCAAAGGAGTGACACTGCAGACACTTCTTGATACTTACAGGTCACTTGTCGAACAGATAGCACCGAACAAGATTTTCAACGTCTATGAGGAAGTGACCGTAAAGGAAAAGATCGCACTCATGCAGGAACTGCTGGAAAAGCATGGAACTATCACACTTACGGATCTTATAGTGGATGCATCAAATCCCCTTCATATCATCTGTTCCTTCATGGCAATTCTGGAATCGTGCAAGTTCGGCATGATCTGCATCCATCAGGAAGAAACATACGGGGACATAACAATAACGGCAAAACCGCTGGATATCGACGTAAGGGATGCCGATGATGCAGACAGGGCCTATGACGAGATTGTCGAACACTCGCTTGAAGATGCCGATGATTTTTCCATCCTCACCGAAGAAGCTAAGGAAAGAATTGAGGAAGAGGAAAAGGAAGAAGGGGAGGAAGAAGATGAACCGGAATATGTCGGAGATGAGGAAGACCTTCTTGATGACGGGGAGGATGAATGATGCTGAGTGATGAGGCAAGATGCGTTGAGTCAATTCTTTTCATTGAGAATGAATCCCTCACCGTTGAAAAACTTTCCGCTATGGCAGGTCTTACGGAAAAAGAGTGCCAGAAGGCACTTAAGGAACTCAAGGCACTTTATGAGAAGGAGCATCATGGACTTTTCTTAAAGGAAAACGAAGATGAGACTGTGTGCTTTGCTCCCTGTCCCGATCTTTATGACAGACTGCGCCAGACATACGGAAGGAAGGTGGACAGGAGGCTTTCCCGGGCAGCCCTTGAAACACTTTCCATCGTTGCTTATTCCCAGCCGATTACAAGAAAGGAAATAGACAGCATAAGGGGTGTCACGTCAGACACGATAGTCCGTCTGCTCAGGGACAGGGAATACATCAAGATCGTGGGAAGAAAGGATGTTCAGGGACACCCCTGTCTATACGGAACAAGCAGAAAGTTTCTTTTTGAGTTCGGACTGCAGTCGATAAGTGATTTGCCTAAGCTCTCCGATATTGATAGAATGCGGTTTGAGACAGGTGAAGGAGAAGAAGGAAAATGATTGAATATCCCATCAGGCTGCAGTCATATCTCGCAAAATGCGGCTGCGGTTCAAGGAGATGGTGCGAACAGCTCATTCAGGACGGGCGCGTAATGGTAAACAACAGAATCGTCCGCGAGATGGGTGTGAAGGTTAACGCCGATGATATAGTGCAGGTGGATACCGAAACGGTCGAGCCGGTTGAGAAAACATATTACATAGCACTGAATAAACCCAAAGGGTATGTCTGTACCAATTTTGATCCCAATGAGACAAAGTATGCCCGCGAACTCATTCAGATAAGGGATCAGAACCTGCTTTTCAATGTCGGACGGCTTGACAGGGATTCAAACGGCCTGATTCTTTTCACGAATGACGGGGACTTTGCCAACCGTGTAATGCATCCCTCGAAGGAGATTGAAAAAGAATATCTCGTACACCTGGACAGGATGTGCACGGTTGAAGACCTTAATAAAGCGCTGAAAGGCCTGTACATTGACATGGACAAGCCATACAGGATCAGATCATACGAGTTCGTTCCAAGAAGGAAGGACTATATCAGGGTTGTCCTGATCGAGGGAAAAAACAGGGAGATCAGGAAGATATTCTCCTACCTCGGTTATGATGTGAAGGGCCTTACCAGAGTAAGGATCGGGTGCATTCAGCTCGGAAACATGCAGCCCGGCGAGTACAGGGATCTTACGAAGAAGGAAGTTGAAGGGCTTCTTGCAGGAAAAACCACACTTACTGAAAGAAAGAAGTTCGGTGCAGCCCTGAAAAGGGAACGTGATCAGAAACGGGAAGCAAGGGAGAAAAGAAATGACGGTTGCAATTGACGGACCTGCAGGATGCGGAAAAAGCACGATCGCAAAGCTCATTGCGGAAAAACTGGGATTCTATTTCCTCAACACCGGATCATTCTACAGGGCAGTAACATATGCACATCTTCGGAAAGGACTTGACCCCAGGGACAGGGAAAGCGTGCTTGAAACAGCCCGGAGCATTTCAATCACCGTACGCAGCGGCAACATATGTGTGGACGGAGAGGATGTAGAGGACAGGCTTCACGGTCCTGACGTCGATCTCAATGCCTCGATAGTATCATCGGATCCGAGGGTAAGGGAGATTGTCACGTCAAGGGTCCGCCAGATAGCTGCTGACATGAACATCGTTACGGAGGGAAGAGATACGACAACAGTGATCTTCCCTGATGCCGAGTAC
>JBJEWN010000177.1:0-3450 GCA_051885075.1 Bullifex sp. | reverse complement strand
CCGCAGCTTGAGGGCGAGGACATAAAGAAAATCTATGAGGATTATCTTGAATACTGTAAGCACGAAGCTGAGGACGAGGGAAAAAGCGAGGTTGCTCCCTTCGAGTACAACAGCTGGCAGTTCTGATGAGAGCAGTCCTCATTTCGGTTGATGCGCTTGTTCATGAAGATCTGGAGGTGCTGAAAAAGCTTCCGTTTACGGGAAAGCTCCTGAAAGAAGCCTCCGTCATCGACAGGTGCATTCCCATTTTCCCCACACATACCTATCCCTGTCATGCCTCGATCATGACAGGGAAAAGCGCATCAGGAACCGGGGTTCTGAAAAACAGGAATCCTGACGGCACCTGGGCGTGGTACAGATCATCCATAATGGCTCCGATACTCACTGATGTTCTTAAGGAAAACGGATTTACGACCGCCGCTGTATGCTGGCCCGTACTTGGGGCAGCGGATATAGATTACCTTGTGCCTGAAATCTGGGCAGATGGTCCGACAGATGATCCGACAGAGCGCTTCCGCTCAGCATCAAGCAGGGGCGGGTACGAGTATTACGAACTTTACAAGGCTGAGCTGGACTGGATGAGGACACCGGGCATGGATGATTTTGCCGCCGACTGCTTCGATGCGGTGATGCGTGACCATGCCCCCGATTTCGCGGCCCTTCATCTTTCATATCTTGACCATCAGAAGCATAAAAACGGAGCTGAAACCGAAAAGAACATAAGAGCCCTTGAGTTCATTGACGAAAAGCTTAAAACCGCGCTCAGCCACGTGAGTGATGATACCATCATCTTCATAATGGGCGACCATGGCCACAGAAACTATTCTGAGTATGTCTCCCTCCCCGCAATTCTGAAAAAGGAAGGCATTTCCGGCATAAGGACCGAGAGTGCATCGTACATGGCTTATGCATACGGCCCATGTGCAGAAAGGCTTAAGTCCCTTATCGGCACTTATCCGATTGAATGCGTCATGACACCTGACGAAGCGGAAAAACGCTACAGCCTGAGAGGCGACTTCGATGCCGTACTGACATCCGCTGACGGATTTATATTCCGTGACGGTGAAAATGTGACGGAAAGTGCAGGAGGAACTTTCTCCGACCATGGTTTTTTAAACGAAAAGGGGCCTTTTCCGCCCCTTATCACTGTCGGTTATGATACCGATATCCGTGAATGCCATTCGGTTGACGTGGCTCCCACGATACTTTCACTTTTCGGTCTCTCCATGGAATGCGACGGCACTGTCATTCCAGGCCATATTCACTGATCTTGGAAATAAGCGTGCGTCTTGATATTCCAAGCTCCTCAGCCGCGTGGGTACGGTTTCCCTCCCACCGCTGAAGGGCGCGGGCGATCGCTTCCCTTTCGATTTCCCTGAGGCTTACCGCTTTCTCCGGAAGTTCCCGCTTCACCTGAACATCAGGACGGCTTACGGATGACCTTAAATCAAGGTCATTCATCGTTATCACGCTGCCCTCGGCAAAGATCATGGCGCGTTCAAGCACATTCTCAAGCTCCCTGACATTACCGAAGAAGTTGTGTTTCTTCAGTGCTTCAAGGGCATCCGGGGTGAACCCCTCGATGCGGGAACCCATAGATCTGTTGTACCTTGCTATGATGGATGCGGCCAGAAGAGGGATGTCCTCACTTCTCTCCCTGAGGGGCGGGATCACGATTCTGACCACGTTGAGTCTGTAGAACAGATCCTCCCTGAAAGTACCCTTCTGCACCATGTCCTCCAGGTTCTTGTTGGTTGCGGCAACTATCCTGGCATTGATCGGCATCGGCGTAGTGCCTCCAAGACGCGTTATCTTCCTGTCCTGAAGGACACGGAGGATCTTTACCTGAAGGGAAAGAGGCATGTCTCCGATTTCATCAAGGAAGAGCGTTCCTCCCGAAGCAAGCTCGAAAAGACCGTTCTTTCTTGCAGTTGCACCGGTGAATGCTCCTTTTTCATATCCGAAGAGCTCACTTTCCAGCAGGTTTTCCGGGACCCCTCCGATATTGATCGCGACAAATGGTCCGTCAGGTGCATTGGAGCATGCGTGGATTTCACGCGCCACGACCTCCTTACCCGTACCTGATTCACCTGTTACCAGCACTGTCGCACCTGAAGGCGCTATCTTCTTGATGACTTCCTTTATCCTGATGACGGACGGGGATTCTCCTATGAATCCCGAGGGCGTATCGGCAGGGCGGTTTCTGGATGACTCCACAACTGCTTTGAGATTCGATGCCTCAACGAGGTTCTTGAGCTTTATGGTCATTTCCTCCGGATCAAAGGGCTTAACGACATAGTCCTGCGCACCTTCCTTAAGCGCCCTTACCGCATCCTCTATTTCCCCATGGGCACTTGCCATTATGATCGGCATGCGGAAGCCCTCGCTTCTGATCCACCTGATGAGCTCGAGGCCATCCATGCCCGGCATCCTTAAGTCCACAAGTACGGCATCATATGGATTCTCACCGAGCATGCGCTGTGCGGAAAGTCCGTTTTCCGCGCTGTCACTTTCTATATTGTCTATGGCGAAGAATTTAGCCAGGGATGAGCTGATGCTCTCCTCATCATCGACTATCAGTACCTTCATGGCTGATCAATCTCTCCTTTTGGTTTTCTTTGTCTGTACGGGACCATTGAGTACGAGCTCCTGAACAAGTGAGAACTTCGCGATCGTCACTTCAACGACAGTTCCGCCTCCTGATCTGGGGTAAAGCTTAATGTCACCGCCCCGTGCCCTGAGGAACTGCCTTGAAATTGAAAGACCGATCCCGGATCCGTGAATCTTGGTGGTGAAGAAGGGATCGAAAAGTTTTTCCGTATCGCCTTTTTTTATTCCGTCTCCCCTGTCCCTGATATATATGTGATATATGTTCCGTCTTCCGAGAACAATTTCAACCTCAACCTGAGGATCACGTCCCTCACAGCTCTCGACGGCATTCTTCAATAGATTCTCGAATACAGATCTCAGACGGTCACGGTCAAAAAGGATCGTGGCAGTCTTCTCGGAAGTGTCCAGTATCTTTATCTCATATGAAAAAAGAGGCAGCAGGGACTCGATAAGTTCCCTGACATCCAGTTCCTCGGGCTGTCCTTCCGGATTTTTAAGAAAATCTGAAACACGGTTGGTCAGCTGGATGAGCCGCTGCACTTCCTTGCTGATAAGTTCAACCTCCTCAAGGTAATCACTGTCACGGAGCTGCCTCTTTAACAGTGCTATCTGGATCGTGATTGCGGAAAGCGGGTTCTTTATCTCATGGGTCAGCGTACGCGCAGCCTGTCCCAGGTTAACAAGATTTTCCTGCTTCACCATCTGTGATTTGTACTGCCTGTTCTCAAGATAGATCCTGAGAACGAAAACATAGAGCAGGAATATGCCGAGAAGCGCCACTATCGTACCGGCAACCAGTACCCTGAGGGTCCTCATATACCCCGTCGCATCGAAGGCTAT
>JBJEWN010000176.1:0-3451 GCA_051885075.1 Bullifex sp. | reverse complement strand
AGCAAACCAGGGTTAAACCGGAAGCTGCAACCCTTTAGGGTGGCGGTAGTTCACTGCTGGTTTTCAACAACCTCTTTCATCATTGTCCAGGCTTCTGAAGGATCGGTGGGAGTTGTTTCCTGCACAAACTCCATGGTATAGGCCGTGAAGGTTGCATTGATGTCATTAAGTCCTGCATAGTCCGCAATGGAGATTGACCTCATCCTCATGGCATTTGCAAGATAAGTCGTTGAGTCTCCGGGTTCAAGCGGTGTCATCTCGGAATTACCGTATGCATAGACAATGGTACCGGAGCTGTTCTCAACTTCCATCCATTCACTGCTTACATTCATTGTGTAGAGCGGAGCTCCTGCAATGTATGGCATTTCAACTTTGATGAACACACAGATGGGAACGGATGATTCACTTTTCACATACGGTCTTATTGTCACGGTGTCTCCGGGACCAAGCTCCGTGGAAATGAATGATGTGGAGAAATCGAAGCTGTATATTACCTTTTTCGTATAACCTGTTTTCTCCGATCTGAAACCGTATCTGATGCCGACGGCGGCACCTGCTGCGGCAAGTGCAATTATTGTGATCATGGCTAAGGCGGAAAGCTTCTTTCTGGACATACGGATGTTTTACAGCAATTTCATCAGAAACACCAGACAGTGGATAACACTTTACCTCACTTATGCTATATTCCTGATGAATTCCATGAAAATTATCCTCATCCTTCTCATTCTTATCCAGACCTGCTGTGACTTAAGCACTCCTCCGCTTATGGAGGAAAGCCATCCTGCATTAAGCAGGATCATTGAAGAAGATAATGAGTGGGAACCGGTTCTTTCCGTTCTTATTCCGCCTGACAGCGGGAAACCGCTGCCGCTTGTCAGGTTCGGAAATACTTTATCACTTCCGTCCCTGTTCTCTCCGCTTTCCTTTACAGGGAGCACATGCTATCTCGGTGAGGAAGGATTCATTGATGTTCCATCCCTGGTAAGGGACTTTTACCGGATTGAACTGTATGGAACAACCGCAGATGATGAAACTGATGAGAAACATATGTGCACCGTCACTGTCAGTGCTGACAACTGCACATATCTTAAGTATTCCGTGAACGGGAAGGCGTATTATACACAGGAAACGGAACTTCCCGTGGAAGTGAATGTAAGGGCTGAAACTGAGAACAGGACGAAGGTCAGATACCTTTCTGCCGGTATCAGTTTCAGAGTTACCCTTTAACAGTTCCTGTTGATATCCTCAGGACGCACAAATGTGGGAACTGCTTTCCTCAAGGCTTCCTTCACACCATCATCATCAAGTGTGTCGGTTGCTTCATGGAGGATCGCAAGCTTTTCATTAAGCTCTTCCATTGTTATGGGTTTTTCCTTTTCAACGAAGATCAGGTCATTGTCAGTCTTTTCCAGTTCGTCCTTCTTTACAAGGAGCTCCTCATAGAGCTTCTCACCGGGACGCAGTCCTGTTTCAACTATCTCAATCCCCTGCACGCCTGACAGGTTGATCATGTTGGTTGCAAGATCGAGGATCTTCACAGGTGCGCCCATGTCAAGCACGAAGATCTCACCGTTATTGGCCATCGCTCCCGATTCAAGCACCAGCTGGCTTGCTTCGGGAATCGTCATGAAATACCTTATTATTCTTTTGTCGGTAATGGTGACAGGCCCGCCTGCGGCTATCTGGCGCCTGAAGAGTGGTATTACGCTTCCCGCGCTTCCGAGCACGTTACCGAACCTCGTGGCTGAGCACTTCACTTTTCCCCTGGTGCTGTATGCCTGCATGATCATCTCACACATTCTCTTCGTGGCACCCATCACATTTGTCGGGTTCACTGCCTTGTCCGTGGAAACCATCATGAACCTTGATGCTCCGTATTCCTCACAGAGTTCAATGACGTTGAGGCATCCGTATACATTGTTCTCAACTGCCTCGATGCAGTTGTGCTCCATCAGGGGCACATGCTTGTGCGCTGCGGCATTTATGACTATGTCCGGGTGGTATGCTTCAAATACCCTTGCCATTCCCTTTTTGTTCGTGATCGAAACTATTTCAACGGAAAGATCAAGTTTACCAGCATATGCCATCCTGAGTTCCTGCTGGATGTCATATGCACAGTTTTCATAGATATCGACTATGACAAGTTTCTTCGGTTCCATCCTGGCAACCTGTCTGCACAGCTCGGAGCCTATCGATCCTCCGCCTCCTGTTATAAGTATTGATTTACCTTTGTAATAGGCGGAAGTTCTTTCATCGACAACCTTCTTCTGTTTCCTGAAGAGCAGGTCCTCAACACTGAAATCCCTTAAATGGCGCTTTTTACCCGGAGTGTCCATTGTCGGGAAGTCATATGTCTTCACACCGAAGCCCGCCTTCTTATAGTAGTCGTAAAGACGGTATCTTCTTTCATTATCCATGCTCTGGACCGCAAAGACCACTTCCTGTATCTGGTATTCCTGCAAAAGTTCCAGTGTGGCTTCATCTTCAGAGTAGACATTGAGGCCGTGTATCTCGCGCCCTATCTTGTCACGGCTTACATCAACGAAGCAGCGCGGCACATAGGATGACTTTCTGTTCTGCAATAGTTCATCGGCAAGGCTGATGCCCACATCCCCTGCTCCTATGATCGCGATCTTTATCTTCTGGGCTTCACCCTGCGGTTCAGTGGATACCCTGTTGCCTGCAAAAATGTGCAGTACGTGTCTCAGGATCCTTCCCCTTGCGCTGTCCTCGCTTCCGCACTTATATGCATAGCGGTACACCATCCTGATCGCAAGTGCGCCGAGGCAGTTCATTGAGCAGAATGCGACAAGCTGGATGAAAGGTATGTGCTGGATGGGAAGCATGCGTTCCACAAGGAAGTACAGTGCCCCGCTGATTGCATCGCATACGAGCAGCCTGATATAGCACTGTATGCCGCCGTACCGCCAGATCTGACGGTAGATGTTACCTGCGATCCTGACTCCGAAAATGGTGAGGCATGCAACCGTGCACTGGTATATGAATCCGCTGACACTGAGCTTTCCCGCTCCCCTGTACCACCAGTACAGGAAGAATGCGGCAAGAGCAAAGATAAGGAAGTCATACAGAGCAAGTGATGCCTTGAATACTGTCCTCTTTTTCATTTATCCCTCAATCTGTTTTAAAATGATCTGAATGTATGATTGAACTGCATCATTTGCTGTCTTTTGAACAGACTTACCCCTTTCCCCAAACATAATGCAGTTATGAAATGCAGGGCCCCGGACGACCGGCCGTACCATGTCGACTCACCTCCCCCGATGCGGGCATCGGGGATTCCCTGCAACAACAGGGTAAGTTTATCATGGATTTCACGGTTTATGAACAGTTTTAATATAAAACCCCATATCCTTTTTTGTAGGATATGGGGAAAATGAGGGAGTTTTATTCGGTTTCTTTTACGAAATAGAGTTTTTCCTGTTTTCCTTTG
>JBJEWN010000175.1:0-3453 GCA_051885075.1 Bullifex sp. | reverse complement strand
AAACTTCTATCATGGTTTACTGCTGGGACTCTTTTCAGGTGAAGGAAGCTGGCTTGTGAAGAGCAACAGTGAAGCAGGAGACGGTTTTGCAGATATAATCATCTACACGGATGATCCTGATACAGGTATTGTAATTGAAGTCAAATACAGTGACTCTCCATCTGATCTTGAGCGGGATGCGGAGAGGGCAGTGCGTCAGATATCTGATAAAAGATACGAGGAACTGTTTTCGTCAGATGGAGTATGCAATATCAGGTCATACGGCATAGCCTTCTCCCGCAAGAGGTGCAGGATAGCATTGAAGTGACTATTCCTTCAGGCGTATTTCCGGCACGATATCAACCGGGTCTGTCCTCCTGTGATGGTCATCATCGGCTTTCAGGAAAATGTAGCCGGGAAATGCTTCACTGTTCCAGGGTGTGTCAGGCTTTATCTCAGCGCCGTCAGCCACACTACTGACTGATGCTGTTTCCCCGGTCGGAACATGCAATGCAATATCGAAGATGGACTCAGCGAGGATATGTGCGCAGATCATGTTTCCTTTCTGAGTTTAACGTCCCATTCAGGTTTGTCGAGTTCGCATGCACCGCAGTTCTGCAGCGTGGGTAGTTGATCAATGGATGAACATCCCGAATCTGTATTTCCGGAATTCACTGACTGTCATGGGTCAATTATTCTTCTGAAGAATCCGGAAAGCGGCAGAATATAATCTGATGTGTTTTCCTGCCTGAAGATGCAGGTTACCGAATGGCGGGATTGTTCTCCGCAACCCTCGTGAGTTAACCATTGGGTATGTTCAGGTTGCGTCCGACCCGAGTTCCTCCAGTTTCTCTCCCGTTACTCTGTAGAGCGTCCAGTCACTCATGGGGACAGCTCCGAGTGAAAGGTAGAAGTCGATACTCGGCTGATTCCAGTCAAGACAGTTCCATTCCAGTCGTCCGCAGCCGCGCTCAGTTGCTATTGAGGCAAGCTTCCTTATCAGGGCTTTTCCGTATCCTTTTCCCCTGTACTCAGGTTTCACGAAAAGATCTTCAAGGAAGATCCCGGCCCTGCCGAGGAATGTTGAGAAGCTGTGAAAGAAGAGGGCAAAGCCCGCTTCCTTCCCGTCCTCCATGACGAATATGACTTCAGCCTTTCCCTTGTCGAAAATCCATTCTTCCAGGATCTTCTCATCTGCCACAACCTGGTCTGTGAGGTGCTCATATTCAGCAAGCTCCATGATAAAGTCCAGTATCAGTGAAACATCCTTCCTCTCAGCAAAACGTATTTCCATATACTCCTCCTTACGACAGTGACTTTCTCAGGTACTCTGAGGTTATCGTTTTCCCATACTCAAGCATCTCTTTGGGAGTACCGGTAAATACCACTTCCCCGCCACGGGTTCCTCCGTCAGGTCCAACGTCGATGATCCAGTCGGCAAGCTTTATCACATCTGTGCTGTGTTCGATGACGATTACAGTGTTGCCTCGGTCCACAATTGAATCCAGTATACCCATAACCTTCTGAATATCGGAAGGGTGGAGGCCGGTCGTGGGTTCATCGAGTATGTAAATGCTGCCTTTCTTCTTTATGCTTGCAGCAAGTTTCACCCGCTGTCTCTCACCTCCCGAGAATGTTGAAAGAGGCTGTCCTAAGGAAATGTAGGAAAGTCCCACCTCGACAAGCGCATCAAGCACGGCCTTTATCTTCCTGTTTTCATTAAAGAAGGGAAGGGCTTCCTCCACGCTCATTTCAAGAACATCAACTATCGATCTGCCTTTGTATCTGTACTGAAGTGCTTCATCACTGTAGCGTTTTCCGCCGCAGTGCTCGCATACCGTCGTGACGCTTTCCATGAACACAAGCTCCGTCGTTATCATGCCACGTCCCTTACAGTGGGGGCATGCACCTTTGCTGTTGAACGAGAAGAGTGATGCATCCGCACCGGTTTTCTCTGCAAACACTTTCCTGATCTCATCGAAAATTCCAAGGAATGTGCATACTGTCGATCTTCCGGTGGCAGTCACCGCACTCTGATCGATTATGACCGTCTCATCGGGATACTGCTTTGCAAACACATCCCTGATGAGGGATGATTTGCCGCTTCCGGCAACACCCGTCACCACGGTAAGTATACCCGTCGGAATGTCTACATTCACATTCTTAAGATTATGTACGGATGCATTTCTTACAGGCAGGAAGCCTTTTGGAGTGCGTACCTTTTCCTTAATACCTATGATGGATGAGAGGGCATTCCCTGTTCTTGTTCCACTCTTCAGAAGAGCTTCATAGCTTCCCTGAAACAGTACTTCCCCACCATACTTTCCGGCCAGTGGTCCGATGTCGATTACTTCATCCGCGATGCCGATGACATCCTTATCGTGTTCAACGACAAGGACAGTGTTTCCCTTATCGCGGAGACTTTTCAGAAGGTCTGTCATGCGGTGCACGTCCCTGGGATGCATGCCCGTACTCGGTTCATCGAAGATGTAAATCATCCCGCAGAGCGAACTTCCCATATACCTGACCAGCTTAAGACGCTGTGCTTCCCCTCCTGAAAGTGTGGAACTCTCCCGGTTCATGAAAAGGTAGGGAAGTCCTATGTCTATCATCCGGCCGAGGGATGCTGTAAGCTGCGCTATGATCGTCTCCGCCCTGTCGTCATGTATTTCACTGAGTACTTTCCGGAGATTTGTGAATTCCATCATCGACATGTCATATATGCTGTATCCGCTGATCTTTGAGGCGAGCACGGCTTCATTGAGGCGCTTACCGTGACAGACAGGACATTCCTCTTCCCTGAGAAAGGTACTTATGCGCTTCATGGTGCTGTCCGTCTGTTCCTCAGGTCCTTTCATGAGAACCAGTCGGTTGAACTGGTTCCATACTCCCTCGACCTTTTTGTCGATGCGCTCTCCTCCTTTTTCCCAGCTGCCGTAGAGAAGGAAGTTCCGTTCCCTTTCACTTAAGTCCTTCCATGGAACATCGGTTCTGAAGTATTCCGGACGGCGGTAGACCTTCCAGTAGTAGTTTCCGTGACCGAAGGCAGGAAGGCGGAAACACCCCTCATCATAGGTATTGTCCTTGATTATCAGCTCTTCCATATCCAGTTCCATCACTTTCCCGATACCTGAGCAGCGGGGACACATCCCGTTGGGGTTATTGAATGAGTAGTAGGATGATGGACCTATCGACGGCTCGGCTATCCTGGAAAAGAGCAGACGGAGAAGTGAGTACATGTCACTTATCGTGCCCACGGTGGAGCGTGCATTTCCGCCAAGCCTTGACTGATCGATGATGACCGATGGGTTGAGGTTGTCGATGAGCTCGACATTTGGTTTGTCGTACTTGGGAAGTCTTCCCCTGACCCATGCACTGTATGTTTCGTTCATCTGGCGCTGGCTCTCGGCTGCAACTGTGTCAAACACTATACTTGATTTCCCGGAGCCGGAGACTCCGGTGAAAACGACTATT
>JBJEWN010000174.1:0-3460 GCA_051885075.1 Bullifex sp. | reverse complement strand
CATTCTATCCGGAGATGGAGGAAAAGGATCCTGAGGACAACATCGACCTTACCGTGACAAGACTTCTGTCAAAAATGAGAACGATCGCGGCCTTCTCATACAGGCAGTCAATCGGATACGACTTCGTCGATCCCCGCTACGACTACTCCTACTGCGAGAACTTCCTCAACATGATGTTCTCCTCCCCTGTCCTTGACTACCGCCCCGATCCGATTCACGTAAAGGCGCTCAACCAGCTCCTGATACTCCATGCGGACCATGAGCAGAACTGTTCGACAAGTGCGGTCCGTCTGGTAGGCTCCGCGGAGGCGAACCTCTATGCATCCGTTGCCGCAGCCTGCTGTGCCCTCTGGGGCCCGAAGCACGGCGGTGCGAACCAGGCAGTGATGGCAATGCTGAACAGCATCATCAAGGAAGGCCTGTCGGTAAAGGAAATCGTTGAAAAGGCAAAGGACAGGTCGAACAGCTTCCGTCTCTCCGGCTTCGGCCACAGGGTTTACAAGACCTTTGACCCAAGGGCCAGGATCGCAAAGAGGATGTGTGAGGAGGTGCTCAGGGTTGAGGAAACCCATGACCCGCTCATGGAGGTTGCCCTTGAGCTTGAGGATACTGCTCTCCACGATGACTACTTCATCGAGCGTAACCTCTACCCCAACATCGATTTCTACACTGGAATCATATTCCACCTCATGAGGATTCCACAGTCGATGTTCACCGTTCTCTTTGCCATGGGACGCCTTCCCGGCTGGATCGCCCACTACCTTGAGTGGAGGCATGATCCTTACCAGAAGATCGGACGGCCCAGGCAGGTCTATGCGGGACCCGAGGAAAGAAAGGTAATTCCCCTTCATGAAAGGACCCCTCAGAACACGCTCTGAATCCATTGCACCACCGGGGCAGATCCGGTGGTGTAACCTTTTCAGCGTCAATGACGTTTGCTTATATTTGAAGGGTATACTTATGCAAACAAAAAGAATCATAACGGCATCACTGATACTGATGCTGCTTTTCACACTTTTTTCCTGCAGCAGCTCACCGGCAGAACCTCAGGCTGTCATCAGGAAAATCGCAGTTGCAGGGGATATTCCCTGTCCAGAATTCCCGCTGAAGTGAAGGACGGAACCGTCATCACGTTTCCTTCCGATAAGATCAACGGACACGATTACACAGTCACTATCGCAAACAGGCCGTATTCCGCAGGAGATCAGTACACGGTAGACTCCGATATCACGCTCAATGTGCTCCTGAACCATGAATACACGCCCTGGACAAACGACGGAAGGACCGTGCATGTAAGACAGTGCACCGTTTCGGGCTGCAGTCAGATCGAGAGCGGATATCATACGTTCAGTAACGGAAGCTGTACATCATGCGGGTACCGTTAGGAGCTTTTCACCATCAGTGACACACTTAATTCAGAAACTGAAGCGGCAATGAACCATATTGCAGATAAGCAGGAGCCTTCGGAATATCCTGTAAATGCAGGTAAGATCACGGCTTCAGTTTCTTCCATCATACTTGGTGAAAACACATATCAGGAAGGAGATACAATAACCATTGACGGCTCTGCGGTTCAGGCATTCACGACAGAAAACGGAGAGCTGAAGATTGCCGCACCCATACTCTGGTTTTCCATGCTCGAAGAGGAAAAACTGAAGATCGGAAGTGAATCATTCCTTCTGCCCGAAACTGAAAAAGCAAAACTCACGGTGAATTCTGAAAATATCAGATGGTCGGGTGGAGAAAATGAATCATCAGCACTCTATGATGGAAACGTCATCAGCACCGTATTCAGGGATACGGATTATGCAAACTACATTTCCATACCCTTCAATGATACAGATGAGGACACGAAGTTTGTTTTCAGGGTCCGGAACTTATACCCTGACGGAACAAGCCGGACATCATACATGATAGCTGAAGGAGACATCAGCATATACCCGTTCGGTGAAAGCACAGAGCCCGTTTCAGCAGATGACCTGAAGGCCGTTATCGAAATCACGGCATTCTGCAGTGAAGGACACGGAAGCACGATTCTGACCTTTACTGACGGGAAACAGGAACTGCGGGTCAACCCTGACGATATAATGAACGGCGAAAAGGTAAAGATAGAGAAGGAAAGCGGAGTACTTTACTCCGTTGTCACGAACTTCATGCCTGGCTATGCACTTTCAGAAGAATTTGAAGGTGATGAATTCAGGTCGGAAGCAACAGTCACGAATGATCTTGAGTGGCCTGAAGCAAGGAGCATGGGAAGATCAGCTTCCGCAGTCAATGTTTCAAAACACGTACAGAAGGAAAACGGGGATATTGTCTGGGAAGGCATGTATGTCTACAGCGGAAACACTCCTGAGCAGAAGGACATGGTGGAAATCACGGAAGGTGAATTAATTTCAGGACGTGATTACGGCAATGGGCTACTGTATCTCATCGATAAGGATGCCACGGATGAGGATCTGAAGCTGATCAACGGAATACTTGATCTCCTTTATTACAGCCATGATAACCTTATGTCTGATCATTATCTGGCTGATGAACAGGCACTGATGAAGACGGAACCTTCCCAGAAGTACCTATTCCCAATGAAGGACAGGGACGGACAGGAACATAAACTCTTCACCATCGCGATTTATGATTTCGGGTCTGAACGAAGCAGCACGCTTGGATATTTCGCATCTTCGATATACAGCGAGGACATTTCCCATAACGGCTATGCGGTATTCTGTCTTAACCTTGCATCGCTGAAAAAGCAGGTGAAGCAGAATGAGGATGGATCATATGATCTGAGCGGAGCCGCAAAGGCTTTCCTCTCGACATTTGCCCATGAATACACACATTACCTGCAGGTTGACGGCAAGTTCAATAATGCCTACACGACTACCGTTGATCTTGCCCACTTCCTGGAGGAAGGTCTTGCAGATTACATAAGCCTGAAACAGAACGGTACATTTGACACGGAGAGAGGAGCATACGATGCTGAATACGAATACATATCGGAACTTTTCTCGGAGAGTACGGTTTTTCACCCGAGAAGCACTGAGGAGAAGATCTGTAACTATGGTGTGGGATGCATGTTCTGGTCATACATCGAGGAAAAGTATCAGGAATACGGCGGAATGGAAGTTGTCATCAACATGACACGGCAGGATACAGATACCCTTGAGGCAGTGGAGAGGGAGCTCAAGAAACCGTTTAACGAGGTTTATGAGGACTTCATGCTTGAAGTGATCGCGGAAGCACTCGTAGCAGATGAAATAAACGGTGTGAAACGTGAGATGAAGTTCCCTGAGCTCTATGATGTTAAAAGCATTTACAATGAAGCCATGAAGGACAGTGAAGATGAATCACGCTTCACAAATGATGCCGATAAAGCTGAGATGAATGCACAGCTCGGACCAATGAGTTTTTACATAAAGTAGCAAGAAAGCTTGCGTCCCTTTAGGGCGGATGATGAATTGCA
>JBJEWN010000173.1:0-3469 GCA_051885075.1 Bullifex sp. | reverse complement strand
CAATGAGTTTGATGAGATTCTTCTCATCATCACCTGAGAGCAGTGAGGGATCGAAGGCAACACCCTCATACTCACCTTCACACTCAGCGAATTTATTAAGCATCGATGAAATGCGTGCACCCATGTACTGGAGATAGGGACCGGTATTGCCTGAGAATGCGATCGACTCATCAGGGTTGAAGATCATGTCCTTCGAGGGACTTACCTGAAGAAGGTAATAGTTAAGTGCACCGAGTGCGATCTTCCTGGATGTATCATCGATGTCTCCGACCATTGCTTCCCTTTCCTTCTCTATGATCTCAGCCTTTGCAAGCTCTGAAAGGTTCTCAAGGAGATCATCGGCATCGACTACCGTGCCTTCCCTTGACTTCATCCTGCCATTGGGAAGGTTAACCATACCGTAGGAAAGGTGATGAAGCTCATCTGCCCAGGAATATCCCAAAAGCTTAAGACAGCGGAAAAGCACTTTGAAGTGGTACTGCTGCTCTGAGGCAACCACGTAGATCAGGGAATCGAAGGGATAGTCCTCGTGCCTGCTTACGGCGGTTCCTAGGTCCTGAGTGATGTAGATGGACGTACCGTCCTTTCTTAACAGAACCTTCTTATCAAGACCGATGTCAGTCAGGTCAACCTGAACGGAACCGTCGCTTTCCCTGTAGAACACTCCTGATTCCAGTCCCTTCATGACTTCACTCTTTCCAAGGCGGTATGTGTTGGACTCATAGTAGTACCTGTCAAAGGAAATACCCATGTTCCGGTAGCTCTCGGCAAGTCCGTCCAGGGTCCACTTGTTCATCTTTTCCCAGAGTGCGACTGTCTCAGGGTCTCCGTCTTCCCACTTTCTCAGCATTGCCTGGGGCTCACGTCCGGCCTCTTCAGTTGCCCTTGCCTTCACTTCCTCAAGGACCTTTTTATCGGTGCTGCCGCATTCAGCAAGTGCCTTTGCGACATATTCCTTCTCATACTGGGCATACCTTACGTAGTAGCGGCCGACAAAGTGGTCACCCTTTTCACCCGTGGATTCAGGAGTCTCCCCGCCTCCGAAGGTTTTGTAAGCCCACATGCTCTTGCATATATGAACCCCACGGTTGTTGATGAGGTTAACCTTCTCAACCTCGGCACCGTTTGCTTTCAGCAGCTCGGAAACGCTCATTCCGAGCGAGTCATTCCTCATGTGTCCGAGGTGAAGGGGTTTGTTGGTGTTGGGACATGAGAACTCGATCATGATCTTCTTCCCTGAAAGGGATGAGTTCCTGCCGTAAGAGTCCCCATCGGATGCAACCCTGTCATGAAGCTCAGCTGCAAGTGCTGATGTGTCTATCTTAAGGTTGAGATAAGGTCCTGCAACAAGAAGCTCACCGGAGGGAATGTCACTTCTCTTCTCCAGGCGTGATTTAACTTCAGATGCAATTGCGGGAGGAGCCATCCTCATCGCTTTTGCAAAAGCGAACATCGGAAACGCCACATCCCCCAGCTCCGGCTTCGGGGGTGTCAGGACCTGAATTTCGGGTTCGATATCCAACCCTTTTTCCGCTGAGAGTGCCTTTACTTCCGCAGCGACCAAATCTTTCCACTGATTCTTTATTCTCTGTAACATAGCGTCTCCAACTATATTAGATATCATTAAGATTCTCAACAGGGCGCACCGACACTTCCCCGCTGGAAATGTGCTCAGTGTGACCATCAGGGAACGTGACGACAAGGTGTGCGCTGTCATCGACGTCAATGCAGTGACCCCGCCTTTTTTCATCCAGTCTGATCACATCGACATCACGCCCGATGACGAAGCAGAGCTCACGGTATCTCTTTATGTAATCCCTTTCCTCAAGCACTGAAAGCACGTTCCTGATTTCCATGGCAAGGAACTGGGCCCTGGAAACGGGAGGAACGGTATCGGGATAGAGGGATGTGCATATGTCCTGAAGCTCCTCGGGAAACGATGAAGTCATGTAGTTCACTCCGATTCCGATGAGCACTTCGCTCACCCTGTTTTCCTCAATGCTGATTATGCCTTCGGTAAGAATGCCGACGCATTTCTTTCCGTTCAGATAAACATCATTGACCCACTTTATCTGCGGTGAAAACCCAAGGGATGCGATCGTATCGGCAATGGCAAGTGCAGAGCGTGTTGTAACACTCTCGGTATCAAGTCCGGCAGAAGTTCCGATACAGAGCGTGAAGTACGTTCCGCCCCGCTCGGAAATGAACGACCTTCCCCGTCTCCCCCTGCCTCCGGTCTGCCTCTCCGCAATGACGGCAAAAGGAGGTTTCACACCTGCGGCTGCAAGGCGCTTTGCCTCATTGTTGGTGGAATCGATCTCAGGATAATAGTGTACGGGTACAGGAATCAGTGAGGAAAGTATCTCCTCTGACATGATGTCTGACAGAACCAGTCTGTAACCCTTTTTGGTGACACCCTCGATTATGTAGCCGTCATCTTCAAGTGCTTTGACTGCCTTCCATACGCTTGCCCTGCTAACTGAGAGCTTTACAGCCATTTCCTCTCCGGATATGTATGCACTCCGGTTTTCCTCAAGCAGGCTGAGGACCTTTTCTTTTGTTGTCATGAATAGGATTATATGATCAATCCGTAAAATCAGTAAATCGGAGTAGACAATTTTATCCATTATTTGTAAACTCTGATTCATTCATAAAGGGTTTACAATATGGACAGAACAAAGATTATGAAAACAGTTCTCATAGCACTTTTTGCAGCCCTGATCGCTGTGGGTGCTTTCATCAGGATACCTCTTCCTCCGGTACCGATCACGCTTCAGACGCTCTTCACACTGGTCTCGGCGCTCCTCCTGCCACTTTCAGTGAGCATCCCCTCAGTACTCGTCTACCTCTTCCTGGGAATCATCGGACTTCCGATCTTCACGAGCGGCGGCGGTCTTGCGGCGGTGACAGGTCCCACGGGAGGCTATCTCATCGGCCTCATTCCTGCCGTTACAGTCGGAGGTCTCATGGTAAGGAAAGACGGGAAGAAACCGCTCTGGTACTATCTCCTGGCATCATTCGCCGCAACCGTAGCCATTTACATTCCGGGTCTCTTCTGGCTTGGATATTCACGCCACCTGACGCTTTCCCAGACTCTTGCCGGAGGACTTACTCCTTTCATCATCGGTGATGTAATCAAAATGATCGTAAGCTCCATCGTTGCATACAAACTGCGGCCTCAGGTTCTTACAATGCTGAAAAGCGACGCTGAATGACATCAATGCCCGTCTCACCGAGGCGGGCGTTCTTAAGCATCATAGTTCAAAACCAAGTCTTTCTGCTTCTTTCCTGAACTCATCCTCACTCATGCCGATCGAGGCGGCAGCCTGGGAAACAGGTTCACCGTACTTCCTGATATTGGTAACTGACATGCGTACTGACGTTTCAATTTCAGCCTGCTTCCTGCCGATCTCAATGCCCTCGCTTTTACCGATTTCAATGCCTTGTTCCATTCCGATTTTCAGGCCCT